>DYIS01000071.1:587-10175 GCA_020723545.1 Ktedonobacter racemifer | reverse complement strand
ATACTCGAGAAAGGGCATTTCTATCTAATTGTCAATGGACTTTGCAAAAGCCCTGTTGACAAATTGTACTTCATCAACTATTATTGGCCGGGGTTTCGATCCTGCGTTTTGGATACGATGTTATGAGCTTGCTCTGTCGTGGGCCTGCTATCGTAAAACTTGCCCTTGTCATCCTTTTCCTCGGCCTCATTATCCCCGTCTCCGGGTGCTACCAGATCAGGCTCGAGGACCACAGCGTGGGTGATTTGGTGGAAACCCCCACTCCCTTTGTCGTGAGCCTCCCCTCAGGTGCTGCTCACGATGTAGCGATAATGGGCATTGATTTTGATCCACCGCTCAAATATGAGCTGGTGGTGGCCGCGGGCAAGCTCCAATTGTTGGTGGCGGTGGAAAATGCTGGGACGCAGGTGGAGTACAACGTGGCCGTGGAGGCCAGGTTGGTGGGTGGCCAGGAGAACAATGTCCTCTTGCGAGGGACCCAGCTCATTGATGTTCTGGCACCTGGTGAGATCAAGATCGTGCGCTTCGAGAACCTGTCTGTGCCACCCCTGCGGGACAGTTATACCTTGGCCATAAACCTATCCTTGGTCCCCGAAGAGACCAACTCTGGAAACAACCAGAGAGTCTACCATTTTCAACTGGCGAAAGCTACCCCATCCCCCTGATATCCCTCGGCCGGGCCCTCTGCCTGTGACCAATTCCGACGAGACCATGGGAGGCGAAAGCGTTTCGTGAATACATTTCGCAGAAGCAAGGCCCTTCTGGCCGCTTTCGTCCTTCTTGGCTTTCTGTTGGCGGCACAGGTACAATCCCCCAGGCAGATGGCGGCGGTGCCTAAAGAGGCCTCGCGAGAGAGGGTTGCCGGCACCATAGCTCGCCTGGAGGAAGAGCAAAGAAGCCTCAAGGAGACCATCGGCAGGTTGCGCGAAGAACTTGCGGCCCAGCAGAAACTGGGCCTGGCCAGGTCGGAAAGCCTGAGAGAGATCAGCTCAGAACTGGAGAAGCAGCGCTTGGCCGCGGGGCTTTTGCCCCTCAAGGGTCAGGGCGTAACGGTAACCCTGGATGATAGCTCTAAGGCGGTTGGTGCGGGGGGAGACCCGGCAAGCTACCTGATACATGACTACGAGCTCAGGGATGTGATCAACCTGCTCTGGGCCTCCGGCGCCGAGGCGGTGGCAGTGAACGACGAAAGGCTTGCCAGTGGCACCTCCATCTATTGTGTGGGCAGCACCATCCTGGTGAATAATACCCGGCTTTCTCCTCCCTACGAAATCCGTGCCATCGGTGACGCGGTTGCGTTGGAGGACAGGCTGCGTAACCCAGCGAACCTGGCCAAGCTCAAGTCTCGCGCCAGGCTCTACGGCATCCAGTTCAGGGTGACGTCTTCTAAGGAAGTCACCCTGCCGGCCTACAATAGCGGCTTTAGTCTGAGATATTCGAGTCCTGCTAAGGACGGCAGATAGGACTTTCGTGGCTAGTAAAGAACGGTTCTCATCCAGCGTGGTTCTGACCCTGGTCTGTTTTGCCCTAGGCATCGTGCTGGTCGTTCAGTTCCGCACCCAGGGTAAGATCGCCACCGATGTCTCTGCCCAATCCAGCACGGATCAGGCGTTGATCATCAGTAGCCTGGTGGAGAGCAATGCCTCGCTGCGCAAGGAGGCGAACCGGCTTGCCGGAGAGTTAGCCGGCCAGGGCCCCATTCCTAAGGCTGGCAGCATGGAGGCCATGGTGGAGGAGCTGAACAAGTTGCGTATAGTCAACGGCCTTCTGGAAGTGATGGGCCCAGGGATAGAGGTGCGAATAGATGGCAGCATCACCGCGCTAGATCTTCAGGACCTGGTCAACGAGGTGTGGAATGCCGGGGCAGAGGCGGTGGCAGTAAACCACCAACGCGTGGTGGGGCGCTCGGCGGTGGTAGAGGGGGAAAACGCCATTTACCTGGACGGGACCCGGCTCGGTTCACTGTATATAATAAACGCCATCGGTCACCCGGAGGCCCTGGAAAAGGCCCTGAGCCGCCCCGGTGGTCTGATCGCCTTGTTGCGATATACCTATAGCGGAGCATCGATCGCAGTCACCAGGTTGGAGCGGATCTCAATGCCGGTGTATCGGGGCAGATATGAGTTCCGCTACGCCCAGGCCATGAAATAGGAGCCTGACAACGGCTTGGGCTTTCTTTGACTTTCTTTTACTAGTGAAGTTGGCCTGGCCCCTGGCCCGGGGCCGCCAGCGGGTTACTTGCCGCAACTGCTGCAACTGGTGGCGGCGCAGCCGCCACAGCCGTCAGCGCCCAGGGGGACCGTTGCCCCGCTATCGCCTTTGCTGAAGGAGAGGAAGCGGGAGATAACTCGTTTCACGTCTGCCGATTGGCAGGAAGGGCAGGGGGCTGGTGCATCTGCACGGTCCATGGAGCGCAAGAGCTCGAATTTGGTTTCACACCGGGAGCAATAATACTCGTATACAGGCATCTGGGACTCCAGACTGACGTTGTCTATATCGTGCTCTCATTTTAGACCTATTTCATCCAATCGTCAAGGAGGTGTTGGCTTGAGGGAGCTCATCGAACGGGTTCTCAATACCGCGCAGGTACGCGGTGCCAGCTACGCTGACGTCAGGGTGGTGAGGAGGCAAAGTCAGAGCATTGTCGTCAAGAACGGCAACGTGGAGGCTCTGTCCATTGCCGAGGATCAGGGTTTCGGGGTCAGGGTGATCGCCAACGGTGCCTGGGGCTTCGCGGCCAGCTCGCTCCTGGCGGCATCGGAAGCCGATCGCGTGGCCGCCCTGGCCGTCCAGATCGCCAGGGCTAGTGCCACGGTGAAAAGCCGAGATTTGGACATCGGCCCAGGGACTCCGGTCACCGGCCGATACCGCACCGCCGTTGAGATCGATCCCTTTGGTGTACCTATCGAGACGAAGATCGCCCTGCTCCTGGGCGCCGACGAGGCCATGCGAAAAGTAAAGGAGATCAAGGTAGCCGAATCGAGCATGGAGCTCTTTCGCGAGTTGAAAACCTTTGCTTCCACCGAGGGCAGCTTCATCGAACAGGAGATCATCGAGAGCGGCGGCGGCATCGAGGCCACAGCGGTGGGGAATGACGACGTTCAAAAGCGCTCGTACCCCAATAGCTTCGGCCGCCAGCAGGGGACCGCGGGCTACGAATTCATTGAGGCCATGGACCTGGTTGGTAACGCCGAACGCATGGCCGCCGAGGCAGCACAGTTGCTGTGGGCCAAACAATGCCCGGCCAGCGTAACCACGCTGATCCTGGGACCCACCCAACTGGCATTGCAGGTCCACGAGTCCTGTGGCCATCCCATAGAGCTCGATCGGGTGTTCGGCACCGAGGCCTCTTATGCCGGCACCAGTTTCCTCACCACCGAAAAGCTGGGGAGCTTCCGCTACGGCTCGGAGATCGTGAACATCACTGCCGATGCCACCATCCCCGGCGGGCTGGGCACCTTCGGGTACGACGACGAAGGGGTCCCTGCCCAACGGGTGCCGATCGTCAGGAACGGCATCTTTGTGGGATACCTGACTTCCCGGGAGACCGCTGGGGTGCTGGGACAGTCCTCTAACGGCGCGGCCCGGGCGGATGGGTGGAACCGGATCCCGCTCATTCGCATGACCAACATCAATCTGGAGCCTGGGGAATGGGAGTTCGAGGACCTCATCGCTGACACCGACGAGGGCATCTACATGGAGCTCAACAAGAGCTGGAGCATCGACGACAAGCGCCTTAACTTCCAGTTCGGAACCGAGATAGCCCAGGAGATCAGCCACGGGAAGCTCGGTCCCTTGCTCAAAAACGCTACGTACACTGGCATCACGCCTCAGTTTTGGGGGAGTTGCGATGCCATATGTAATGCCAGGCATCGGAACATCTGGGGAACCCCCAACTGCGGCAAAGGACAGCCTCCCCAGGCAGCCCACGTGGGGCACGGCACCGCTCCTGCCCGCTTCCGCCATGTTCAGGTGGGCGTGATGAAGTGACGCGGCCACGAGCTTTTTATTAGTATAGGAGTTACGCAGTTGAACCGCTCCGATAGGATCGGAGCGCTCTTTGCGGTGAAAAATCTCCAACTACGTAAGTCCTATAGTAAAGAGCTTTTGCGGAGAGGAGTTACATGCTAGGTAAAGAGAGGATCAGGGCTGTCTTCGAGCAGGTGCTCGCGATCTCGCCCGCTGATCAGACCGAGGTGCTCTTCTTGGGCGAAGATTCGGGCCTCACCCGCTTCGCCAATTCCCACATCCACCAGAACGTGGCCCAGAACAACGCCGAGTTGCGGGTACGGGTGGTCTTTGGGAAGAAAATCGGCGTGGCCTCCACCAACGACCTGTCGGTAGAATCCATAAAAAGGGTAGTGGAGTCTGCTATCACCATAGCCAAGCTTCAGAGAGAAAACCCTGACTTTGTCTCTCTTCCGGCCCCGGCCCCGGTGCCCCAGGTTACCGGTTACGCCCCCCGCACCGCCTCATTCACGCCAGAGGCCAGAGCCAAGGCAGCGGGGCTGGTGTGCCGGAAGGCAGTGGAGAACAAACTGATCGCCTCCGGTGCCTTCTATACCGGAGCCAATGAGTTGGCCGTAGCCAATTCCCTTGGGGTTTTCGCCTATCATCCGAGCACCGTAGCCGAGTTGAACACGGTGATCATGTCCGATTCCAGCGCTGGCTACGCCGATGCCGTCTCGCTGGATGCCCAGGAGATAGACCCCGAGGCTGTGGCCGCCGAGGCCGTGGACAAGGCACTGCGCAGTCGTAACCCCACCGGGTTGGAGCCGGGCGAGTATGAGGTTATCCTGGAGGAGTACGCTGTCTTCGACATCCTGGAGTTCCTGGCCTATCTGGGCTTCAGCGCCCTGGCCGTCCAGGAGGGCCGCAGTTTTATGAAACTGGGGCAGAAGGTGGTGGGTGATAACATCTCCATCTGGGATGACGGCTTTTCCCCCGGCGGCTTGCCCCTTCCTTTCGATTTCGAAGGTGTCCCTAGACAGAAGGTGCCGCTGATCGATAAGGGAGTCGCGGTTGGACTGGTTTACGACTCCTATACCGCTGGCAAAGAGGGCAAGGCATCCACTGGTCACGCCCTGCCAGCCCCCAACACCTACGGGCCAATGCCGGTGAATCTGTGGATGGGCACGGGACAGTCGGACAAGGAAGAGATGTTGAAGTCAACGAAGCGCGGCATCTGGGTGACCAGATTTCACTATACGCGTCCCATACACCCGTTAAAGGTGATAGTGACCGGGATGACCAGGGATGGGACCTTCCTGGTAGAGAACGGCGAGATCGTGGGCCCGATCAAGAACCTGCGCTTCACTCAAAGCTATCTGGAGGCCCTGGCCAGCGTGGAGCTCATCGGCGCCCAGACCAAGTTGGAGCGCGGCCCTATGGGTGGCAGCCGGGTCCCGGCCTTGAAGGTATCCCGCTTCAACTTCTCGGGAGCCACGGAGTTCTGAGGCGGGCATGGCCTTGAGGCGTATTCACCTGGAAGGTATACTTACGGGTACACCTTCCAGGTGTGGCTTTGAGCGGATGAACATGCCACGTGATCTTTCCCTCCTCGAGGGCACCCTTGGGATCTGCTTCCGGGATAAAACCCGGTTGCGGCAGGCTTTTACCCATCGCTCGTACCTGCACGAGAATCCCTCGAATGGCCTGCTCTCCAACGAGCGGCTGGAGTTCCTGGGCGATGCCGTGCTGGGCTTTATTGTAGCCAGGCTGCTCTACGAGCGCTATCCGGACATGGCTGAAGGCAGCTTGACCGGCCTGCGCTCGGCTCTGGTCAAGAGCGAAACCCTGGCTGACCTGGCGGCGCGCCTGAGCCTGGGAGAGTATCTCTACCTGAGCCGAGGTGAGGAGGCCAGCGGTGGCCGGGCTCGCCAGACCAACCTGGCCCGGGCCTTTGAGGCCCTGGTGGGCGCCATTTTCCTGGACCAGGGCCTGAGGGTGACCCGCGGTTTCCTGAGGAGGCTGCTGAAACCGGAGATGCAGCGGGTGGTCAAGAGCAGGCTGGAGAAGGACTACAAGAGCCGCCTTCAGGAGCTGGCCCAAGGGGATTTCCAGTACACTCCAATATATGGAACGGTTCAGGTGGTGGGGCCGGATCACGCCAGGGAGTTCACGGTCCAGGTGGAGGTGCTGGGGAGGGTTGTGGGACGGGGCGAAGGGCGTAGCAAGCAGGCGGCCGAGCAGGCGGCGGCTAAAGAGGCTATGGCCAACCTGTTGGGTGAGAGTCTCGGCTCACCTTTGCCGGTAAGGTTACGCCAGGCCCTTTTCATCCTCGTGAGCAAATTGGCGGTCACATCGGCTCCGTGGGCCATAGGTGGGAGCAGCGCTTCGCTACTTCAAGGGATGCCTCTGGTGCCTGTGGACATCGACATCCTAACCAGCGCTGACGGCGCCTACCAGATAGGCGGCATCCTGAAAGAGTACGAACGGTCTCCTGTATCCTGGAGGGAGTCTAGCGTACTCAAGAGCCACCTGGGCCAGTTCGAGGTGGCCGGCGTGCCGGTAGAGGTCGTGGGCGGGCTGGTCATCGCCGGACCGGATGGCGCCGTGGCCTGGGAGGCCTGGAAACGGCCCCGCCTGGTGCCGCTCTTCGGGCTCGAGCTCCCGGTGGTGCCGCTGGAGGCGCAGTTGGTTGCCTATTATCTCATGCCCGGCCGAGAGACACGCGTCCAGGAGATAGCCGCTTGCCTCCGTCAAAAAGGATACGACTCGCAGGTCTTGGAGAACGCCTTGAACCTGGCAGGGCTGCCGACCGATGCGAGCACAGCGGTAAGAAGCCTGCTTCTTTTCTAGCAAAGAAGATCTGGACATCCGACAGAGGTTGAGATGCCGGCCATCGTCCAAGACGCCATCACGATCGCGATGATGGCGGGGACTGGCTCCCTGTTCCTGGTCAAAGACCCCCGCTGGGCAGCATCGGCGCCCTTCTTTTTGTTTCTCCTGGGCGGCCTGTTCGTAGCCTCCTCCGCCTTGCCCGGCACGGCCCTGACGCTGGCACTGACCGGTGCGGTGGTCTCATCTATATTGTGGCTATCGGATTATGGCCTACCGTCCGACAGAGGGCAACGTCTGTTTGACGAAACCGACTGGGGACTCTGGGGGCTGGGGGCCGTTTTCCGCCTTTCGGTCTTGCTCATGGCCCTGGCTGGGGTGTACGGCCTGGCACTCACTGCGCCTTTCGTGGAACTGCCATTTATTCCCAATGCCCTCTGGTATTGGCTTCTGGCCATTGGGGCACTCTTGATCTCTCATCCCAGATATACCGTGAGCGCCGGCGTGGGCCTGCTCCTGGTTCACCTGGGATTCTACGTGGCATTCTCGTTCTTGGGTGGAAACTCCAGTTACTGGTTCCTGGCTCTCCATAGCCTGGTGGACATCACGATAGCCCTGGCGGTCGCGTACCTGGCAGTCCCCGTAACGGAGGCTACCGGTTGAACCATCCCGGTGTACTCTTTCTCGCCCCTGTTCTGGCCGCGGCGCTCTTGCTATTGCTGCCACGGCGCATCGCGGGCTACGCCTGGCCCCCGGTGCTCGTGGCCCTGGTGTCACTGTTCGAGATCCGATGGTTGCTGGGAGCGCCTCCGGGAATAGCCTGGTCCCTTTGGGGGTTGGAGTTGAGAGTGGTGGCTTTCAACCGGTGGGCCCTGGCTCTCATCTATGTGGTGCTTGGCCTGGCCCTGGTCATCCACGGCCGGCTGCATTCCGAGCGGGGTCTCTTCTTGGTGGGGTTGACTGTTCAGAGCAGCATCTCCCTGGCCTTGTTGTCCAGTGACCTTCTGGTTCAGGCCAGCCTCATCGTCGCCAGCGCCATAGCCATCGCCTTTGGGGTATCCGGGCGCGGAAGGCCCGCGGGTCATTCGGCCCTGTGCTACCTGGCCTTCATGATGGTAGGCGGCGGTTCGGTGACTCTGGCTTTTCCGCTCATCCAAACCTATGCCTTGGCCCCGGACAACGTGTCATTGGTCAGGGTCATCGTGGTGTTGGTTGCCCTGGCCCTGGCCATCGCCACCGCGGCGGTGCCTCTGCATTTCTGGCTCGATTGGATAGGTGCCCATGGCCATCGTTTGGGGGTCACCATTGCCACAGCCGTGGTGCCGACCTCGACACTGGTGCTGTTCATTGCTCTCACGCGTGGCCAGAGCTGGCTCTGGGGCAACGATGAGTTGGTCACCGTCCTGGTCTACCTGGGGCTTCTATCCATCGCCGGTGGAGCCCTGGCCGTGGCCCTGGCCGACCGTCCGGGAAGGCTTGCCGCCAACCTGTTGGTACTGCAAGGGGGTTACATCCTGTTGGCCATGAGCACCTTCTCCGAGTCCGGCCTTGCCCTGGCGCTCTGGCAGACGATGGTTCGATCCTGGGGTGCCCTCTTGATGTTCGGCTGCCTGGCCGCAGCGGAGGTTGGTCAGGGGAGGCGTAAGGCGGAGAAGAGGACCTGGCTGGTCAGCGGGGCGTCCGTGGCCGCGGTGGGGTTTGGGCTGGGTGGCTTGATGGCCCTTGGGGCACCCTTAACCCCCGGCTTCGTGGCCCCGTGGCTGGTGAGGCAAGGCTTCACCGCTATGGTGCCCTGGTTCGACGGGTTGGCCCTTCTGGCCAGCGGCCTGGCCTATCTGGGGCTGGCCAAAGGCTTCTACTTTACATTTTGGGTGCCGCTCAAAGCAGGGAAGGCCATCACGCTGCCGGTGGACGCCCAGGTGCTCCTGACCGCCATGGCCGCCGCAGCCGTCGTGCTGGGCCTTTTCCCCAGGTCGCTCTTGGAGCCTCTCTACCGGCTGTCCGTGGCTTTCCTGGCCGCCAAGTGAGATCGCCTTGCCACCGGCTCGCTCCCCGAGAACTTCAGGGCGTCAAATAGGCCTGGGTGTAATACGTCTTCACCTGGTAGGTCACGTACACGTCGAAGACCAGCGCCTGGGTGGGCAGCTCGGTCAGATCGAAACTAACTGCATTTTCCCCGTTGGCATCACTGAGCGCCGGGGCCTGGCGGCAGTTGGTGGGGCCCAGGCACGCCTTCATCGTAGCGCCGCTCACCGGCTCGGTGCCCCTGGCGATCCGGCTGTAGACCGTCAACTGCAAGTTCAGCAAGGTTGGCCTCATCACCCAGGCGCTGACGCGGATCTCTGGCGGCCGAGTGGGCACGGGCGGGGTGGGCTCAGGGGTTTCGGTGGGCACAGGTGTGGGCTCGGGGGTAAACGTAGGCGTTGGTGCCCGGGTTGGGGCGATGGTGACAGTAGGAGTTGGCTGTGGCGTGGGGCTGGGCACCGCCGTCTGGCCACAGGCTAGAAGGAGAGGCAGGATGAGAACCACGGCCACAGAAGCCTGGCTTACCATCGCTCGAGATGTCATCTCCCTCATTCCGTTCGCTCCTGGTATGTTATCGTGATAGAAAACCGTGTGGGCAGGATCTCTAGGCCGGCGGGGACCTGGAAGCCCCAGAGTCACGCTTCCCTTTTGGCCGGCTTCCCTCCCCGGTGCGCACAAGTGCTGCGGGCACGATGATGTCGTCGCCGTACTTCTGCCTGATGGCGTCAACGGTGCGGTGCAGCCGACCGTACCTCTCCTCCCCCGGGCCGAAAAGGCCCAGTT
>DYIS01000071.1:0-569 GCA_020723545.1 Ktedonobacter racemifer | reverse complement strand
CCAGGGCCGAGTCAAAGATCTTGTGATCCAGGTCGGTGGGCGCTTCCAGGGTAACGCTGCGCGTGATGGTGGCGAAATCGTGATACCGGAGCTTCAACACCACAGTCCGGGCCTGGAACCCTTGGGAGCGCAGTTGGTGTGCTACCCCTTGGGACAGATGCAGGAGATGACGCCCGATCTCGGCCTCGGCCGAGACGTCCTGGGGAAAGGTATGCTCCTGGCTGACCGATTTGGGGGGACCCACGGGTTTTACCGGGCTATCATCTATTCCCAAGGCGTGTTGGTGCAGGGCCAGGCCATTAACGCCGAACTCCCGCTGGAGCTTGTCCGCCGGAGCCTGGGCCAGGTCCCCGATTGTGTGAAACCCCAGGGCATGCAGGCGCTGGGCCGTCTTGAGCCCGACCCCCCACAGCTTTTCCACCGGCAGGGGAGCCAGGAAGGCCGCCTCAGTGCCGGATGGTACCTGGACGAAGCCACTGGGCTTGCCCAGGTCTGAGGCGATTTTGGCCACCAGCTTGTTGGTTGCTATGCCCAAGGAGGCGGGCAGGCCGATGTCCTGGCGGAGGCGG
>DYIS01000070.1:4711-10189 GCA_020723545.1 Ktedonobacter racemifer | reverse complement strand
AGCCCGGCGGAGATGCGTGGGATGGGGGAATACCTGGCGGCCCGCGGCCTCACCGTGCTGGGCGTTCGCCTGGCCGGGCATGGAACCACGCCGGAGGACATGGCCGGTACCGGTTGGCGGGAATGGGTGGCCTCGGCCGAGAGAGCACTTTCTTCTTTACTAGTGAAGAAAGCGGTATTTGCGGCGGGCCCGTCTATGGGCGCAGTCATCGCCCTTCACCTCTCCACGCGATACCCGGTGCGGGGAGCCATCGCCATGGCCCCCGCCCTCTTGCTGGGCGACTGGAAGGCCAACCTGGTGCCGGCCATTAAGCTTTTCCGCAAGTGGCACTACTTCGACGGTTCCAGCGACCTGACCGACCCTACGGCGCTCTCCCAGATCGTCTCCTACGACCGGGTGGCCTTCGCCAACATCACCAGCTTCATGGAGCTGCAACGCCAGGTCCGGGCCAGCCTGCCTCAAGTGGTGGTGCCGCTTTTGGTCATGCAGGGACGCCAGGACCGCACCATCCCAATAAACAATGCCCAGTACCTCTTCAACCGCGCCGGCTCCCAGGACAAAAGGCTGGTCTGGTACGCTAACTCCGGCCATGGCCTAGTAGTAGATTCCGAAAAAGAGCGGGTGTGGCAAGAGGCATTCGATTTCATCGCCCTCCATAGCTCGGTGGTCCAATGATGCAAAAAGTAAGAGAGCGTGCCGGGTTAATCCTACTGGTCGGCTTCGGCATCGCCCTGGTCGCCCTGGAAGTGTATCTGCTGCTCATCCAGCCGAGACCCCGGGACAGCCTGAGCCCGGAAGAGCGCCAATGGCTGCGGAACAAAGGCGAGCTGGTGTTCGCCGGGGACAACAACTACCCGCCCTTCGAGTATGTGGCCGAGAACGGCGAGTATCGCGGCTTCAACGTGGACATGGTGCGGGCGCTGGGGCTGGAGTTGGGCGTCGACGCGCGGCTGGTGCCCATGCCCTGGGCCGAGGCCCTGGAGGCCCTAAGGCAAGGCCGAGTGGACGCGCTACAGGGGATAAAGTATACCTCGGAACGAGAAAAAACATACGCCTTTGCACAGCCCTACCTGACCACCTCCCAGGCCATCTTCGTTAAAAGCGACCGCTACGACATCACCGATCTGCCCGACCTGGCCGGGCATGTGGTGGCAGTGCAAAGGGGGGATTTCGCCCACGACCTGCTCAAGACTCGGCCGGAGGTCCACTTGCTCTTGGTCGAAAATCAGTCGGCAGCGGCCGATCAGCTCCTGGCTGGAGAGGCCGACGCCTTCGTGGGGAACCGTTTCGCCGGCCTTTATCTCTTCCAGCGAAAGAGGGCAATGAACCAGGTCAAGATGGTGGGTGAGCCCATCGCGCCGGCCGGCTATGGCCCCGCCGTCCGCAAAGGCGACCAGGTACTCTTGCGCATCCTCAACATCGGCCTGGAAAGCGTAGAGCGGAAAGGGATAAAGCAAAACATCGATCACAAATGGTTCGGCCAGGTTATTCAAAGTCGATCCACCCTGCCCTCAACCTTTCTTACCCTGGCCCTGGTGCTGCTGGCCATCACCTTGGCCAGCGCCCTTATCATCTATGCCTGGAACCGCATGCTCATGGACCAGGTCCGGCAGCGGACACAGGAGCTCTCTATATCCAACCAGGCGTTGAGGCAGCGGGCCGAGGAGATGGCTGGCCTTTACCAAGTGGGAATAGCAGCCACCTCCAGCCTTAACTTCCACGAGGCCTTGACGAGTATCTACGAGCAGATCAGCCAGTTCATGGGCATCTCTACATTCTATATCGCCATCTACGATGAGCTGGAGCAGAAGCTACACTTCGAGATCTTCGTGGACAGGGGCGAGCACCGCGACCGCTTCACCATCTCTTTGGACGAAAACTCCGGGCTCACCGGCTGGATCGTCAGGTCCCGGGAGCCGCTGTTGATCCGGGACCTGGAGTTAGAAAAAGACCGCTTGCCCGCTAGCTTCGTCACCGTCGGCCAGCCGGTGCGTTCCTGGCTGGGCGTTCCGTTGATGCTGAAGGAAAAGCTGGTAGGCGTGATGTCCATCCAAAGCTACAAGCCCGATGCCTTTGACGAAGACAGCCTACGGATCTTTTCCACCGTGGCCAGCCAGGTCGCCATGGTCATCGAAAACACCCGGCTACACGAGCGCATTCGTGATCAGGCTATCCGCGACGGCGTGACCCAGGTATATAACCACGATTACCTTCACGAGCAATTGGTCAGGGAGCTGGAACGAAGCAAACGCTATCACCACCCGGTTTCGTTCATCATGCTGGACCTGGATCAATTCAAGGAATTCAACGACCACTACGGCCACTTGGCGGGCGATGAGGTCTTGAAGATGGTGGCCAAGCTTATCAGCGCCAGGGTGCGCAGCGTGGACATCGTTGGGCGATACGGGGGGGACGAATTCGCTATCATCCTGCCCCAGGCCAGCGTTTCCGATGCTCAGGCCGTGGCCGAACGCGTCAGAGATGCGGTGGAGAATACCCCCTTCGCCTCTCCACAAGGTGACCTGCCGACGACGCTCACCGTCAGCCAGGGGGTCGCCACCTTTCCCGACTCGGCTCAGTCCCCCGTGGCGCTTATCGACCAGGCCGACCGGGCCCTCTACGCGGCCAAGATCGCGGGCCGCAACCAGATCCACGTGGCCAGTCCAATATCATAGGATCGCCAGCCGACCAGATCGAGAGGGAGAAGATCGTGCCGGGATTCGGCCTCTGGGGCTACACTGCCCTAAATGCCTACTGGTTTGCCCTATCGTACCTTTGGAATGGATTGGGGCCCATAATATTGCCGGTCCTGGTGGCGAATCTGGTGGGCCAGGAGTTCAAGGGCACCTACCTGGGCCTCCTGACCTCGGTGGGACTGATACTGGCCATCATCATCCAGCCGGTGAGCGGCGCCATCAGCGACCGCGCTACCTTCCGCTGGGGCCGTCGTAGGCCCTTCATACTGTCCGGCACCCTCTTCGACCTGATCTTCCTGATCGGAATGGCCCTATCGGGGAGCTACTGGGTGCTATTCCTCTGCTACTTTCTGCTGCAATTCACGTCCAACGTCGCCCACGGGCCATACCAGGGCCTGATCCCCGATCTGGTACCTGAGGAGAAGCGCGGCGCTGCCTCCGGGGCTAAACAACTGCTGGAGATCCTGGGCATCATTGTCTGCTCCAAGGCTATAAGCGCCATGTTCGACCCATACAGCCGCACCGGGGACCCCTGGTGGCTCTGGCTGACCTTCGGCTCCATCATGGCGATATTGATCCTCACCATGCTCATCACCATTTTTGGGATTAAGGAGGCCCCTCTCACCAAGGCTCCGGGGGAGTCCGTCCGCGAGACTGTCCTGGGCACCTTTAACGTTGATTTGAATCACTATCCCGACTTCGCCTGGCTACTGGTCTCTCGACTCTTTATCCTCACCGGCGTAAACCTGGTGCGGAACTACGCCCAGTGGTTCCTGGCCGACGTGGTCAAGGTGCCGAACCCGGTAGCGGTCACCGGAGATCTCCTGGCGGTCATCGCCATAGCCATTATGTTCGTGGTCTACCCCGCCGGCGCCATCTCTGACAAACTGGGCAAGAAGAATCTGGTGGCCTTTTCGGGCCTCCTGGGAGCCCTGGGCAGCTTTCTGCTCCTCTTCGCCCAGGGTCGGGCGCTCTTCACCGTCTTCGGCATCGGGGTCATGGATGTCCTGGCCTACGGCGGCATCATCGGCCTCTCCATCGGCATCTTCCTGAGCGTCAACTGGGCTCTGGCCATCGACCTGATCCCGCCTGGGGAAGGGGGGCGTTATCTGGGCATATCCAACCTGGCCACCGCCGGTGCCGGGGTGGTCGCCGGCCTGGGCGGCCCGCTTCGGGACTTCTTCAATGCCCAGGGGCCGGGATTGGGGTACGCGGCGCTCTTCCTCACCGCCTCCTTATGCTATCTGGCGGGCACGGTGCTGTTGGTCAAGGTCCGCGAGAAGAGGAGAGCTTGACATTAACAAAAAGACCCAGGGGAGCCCTGGGCCTTCATTGCTTTCAGCACCCCTCTTACCCCACTTAGGGGTTTGGGGGGATGGGCGGATCAGGAGTGGTTACTGTCGGTTCCAGCTCCCGCCCACGGTTTGCCTTGAGGTGGCGGTAGACGAAGAGCCCTATGAGTACCAGCAGCCCGATGCCTATGGGGATGTCGAAGGGGCGCATCCAGCGGCGGATCTCCTCCCAGTGCTCACCAGCCACGTAGCCGGCGTAGGCCAGGCCCAGGGACCAGAGAAAGGAACCCAGAAAGCTATACAGCACAAACTTCGGCACGTTCATGCGGGCGATGCCCGCCGGGAAGGAGATGAAGGTGCGGACCACCGGCAATAGCCGCGAGAAGAAGATGGCTGGGTCGCCATACCGGGCGAACCAGCGGTCGGCCAGATCCAGGTCGTGCTTCGAGACCAGGATATAGCGGCCGTACTTCAGAATAAAGGGCCTTCCTCCCGCTGCACCAGCCCAATAGGCCATCAGTGACCCGATCACGTTGCCCAAGGCACCGTAAAAGCCCGCCATGAGCGTATACACCACTGGCAGGTCTTTGTTTTTCACGAGCATCCAGCCCGAGAGGGGCATGGTGACCTCGCTGGGCAAGGGCACGCAGGCACTCTCGATGGCCATGGCGATCACCACGCCGGTCCATCCCACTGCATCGAAAAGGCTCTGCAAAAAAGCCACGATCTGTGCTTCGATGAACTCCAACGGAGCCTCCTATGCCGCCGGCGAAGACGGCGCAAAACGCCGGTATTATACCGGGTTTAGCCGTCCCGGTCAAGGCAGTTTCTTTAATCTTAAAGAAACCTCCCGAGGTATGCCATGGTCCAGCTCGCTTCACTAATAAAGAAAGCGGCCTTCCTCGCACTGCTGCTCCTGATCAGCGTTACCTCCAGCGAGGCCTCCGGAGCCCCCTTCTTCCAGACCGGGGTGCTCTATCTTTCCCGAAAAGAGTATAGCCGGGCGGTGCTCTCCTTTCAGGCAGCCCTGGAGCGTGGCGACCTAAATAGCGTCCACCTTAGATTGGCTGAGGCATACCTGGCGAGAAAGGATTTCGGTCTTGCCCGGCAGCAACTGGGATGGACCATCGCCCGGAATGCCACGGGCCCTCAGGGAAACCTGCTTCTGGGCGATCTGGAGGCTCAGGTGGGCAACGGGCCCGAAGCCGTCGCCAGGTGGCGTGTGCCTTGCAAGGCACCACCGGGCTTGCCCCAGGCGTGCGGCAGGATAGCCAGATTCTACTTTGACCGGGGCCAACTGGACCTGGCGGAGAAGGAATTTCAAGACCTGTTCGCCAGGCACCAGGAAACCTATGAGGCCCAGGAAGCACATTATTACCTGGGGTTGCTCCTGGCACGGAGGTCCCCGCCCTCAGCGGCAGCGCATCTCTGGGAGGCCGCCCGCCGGGCCGACGCCCCGTGTTGTCCGCAAAAACGGATCCCAAGTCAAC
>DYIS01000070.1:0-4701 GCA_020723545.1 Ktedonobacter racemifer | reverse complement strand
GACGCCCGGCTCAAATCCCTGGCTAATAAGGCCCTGGAGGAATTCCCAAATGCCTGGGACGCGGAAGAGCTGGCCTACCGGGCAGCCCTTCTAGGGAAGGCGTATTTGAAGCACGCATTTGAAGCCGGGTGCCCTGCACCTGGCGCCCTGCACCTGGCCAGGGACCGGTTCGAAAAGGCTCGTGAGCTTAACCCGGGATACACCGACGCTCTGGCCTACCTGGGATATACGCTGTGGCGCCAAGGCCAGCTCGATGAAGCTGCGGAATGCCTGAAGAAGACCCTATCCTTAGATTCGGGACAGCCCCTGGCCCACTACTTCCTGGGCCTGGTCTTTCGCTCTCAGGGAAGGGCTGATCTGGCGGTCGGGGAGTTTCAAGAGGCCATCCGGCAAGACCCGGAGAATCCAGCCTTCCACGCCGACCTGGCAAAGGCCTTTTCCATGCTCCGCGATTACAATGCGGCCATGGCAAGCATGGAAAGGGCTTCCACCCTGGCGCCGGACGACGCGGAAATACTGAAGCAATCGGCCCAATTCTATCTCGACCATCTCTTAAGGCCGGACCAGGCCCTGGCCCTGGCAAATCGCGTGGTGGCCCTCGCCCCCCAGGATGCCCAGGGCCTGGATCTCCTGGGCTGGGCCAGCTACCTGAACCGCGACTCGCCTGGAGCCCGGGCCTGGCTGGAAAAGGCCATTGCCTTGCAACTGGAGCTAGCCAGCGCTCACTACCACCTGGCGGTGGTCCTGGAACACACCGGGCATCGGCAGGAGGCCTGGCCTCACTATTTGCAGGCCAAAGACCTGGATGGGGGCGGTTACTACGGCAATCGTGCCGCTGACGCCCTGGAACGATTAGCACGGGAGGACCCCGAGCAGAGGCCAGCGATTGAGCGCTACCTTCGATTTTAGACCGGTCGCAGCCCAACCGTGTTGGTGGGACAAGTTGACAACTTGTCCTACTAACGGCCAAAGCGATTGGCCTGTTACCCTTTACTTTGATAAATGCCAGCAAATATGATATATTAGCCTCAATAGTCGCTGTGGAGGAGACATTCAGGTGGCCAGAAGACGTACCAGCCAAGCAGGTGCAGCTAGAAGCGAAACTGTAGATATCCTCGAGTTCCCGATACTGCCGGTGCGAGACACCGTGCTCTTCCCGCACATGGTGACACCGTTCTTCGTGGGCCGGGAACGCTCCATTCGAGCCGTGGAGGACGCCATGGCTAAAGAGCACAGCATCATCGTCGTGGCCCAGAAGATCCCCGAGATGCAGGAGATCGTGCCGGAAAACCTGTACCGGATAGGCACCGAGGCCGCCATCGGCCGCGTGCTGCGCATGCCCGACGGGACCACCAGCGTCCTGGTTCAGGGACAACAGCGGATGAAGATCCTGGAGTTCAGCCAGGGTGAAAACTACCTTAAGGCCCGGGCCATTCCCATCCCTGAGCCGGTGGAAAAGCCGCCTCACGTGGAGGCGCTGATGAGGGCGGTGCTGGCCCTCTTCGAGAAGTGCGTCCAGCTCAGCCGCAACCTCTCCAACGAAGCCTACGTGGCCGCCCTGAATATCGAAGAGCCGGGGTGGCTGGCCGACTTCATCGCCTCCACCATCGAGCTGGGCGTGGGCCAGCGACAGGAGATCCTGGAGCTCCTGGAACCGGAGGCCCGGCTCCAGAAGATGAGCATCGTCCTGGCCAAACAACTCGACATCCTGGAGCTGGAGAGCAAGATCCACACCCAGGTCCAGCAAGAGGTGGACAAGAGCCAGCGGGAGTACTTCCTCCGGGAGCAGATGAAGGCCATACAGAAGGAACTGGGCGATACCGACCCTCAGATGAAGCAGTACAACGAGCTGAAGGAGAAGATCACCGCTGCCCAGATGCCGGAGGAGGTGTCCAAGAAGGCCCGAGACGAGCTGGAGAGGCTCATGCAGATGCCTCCCATGTCCCCCGAGGTGGGCATGATCCGCACCTACCTGGACTGGCTCACCGAGTTGCCCTGGGCCAAGAAGACCGATGATAACCTGGACATCAAGGCGGCGGCCCGGGTCCTGGATGCCAATCACTACGGGCTGACTAAGATGAAGGAACGAATCCTGGAGTACATGGCGGTGCGGAAGCTGGCCGCTGAGAAGATGCGCAGCCCGATCCTTTGCTTCGTTGGCCCCCCGGGGGTGGGCAAGACCAGTCTGGGCCGGTCCATCGCCCAGGCCCTGGGGCGCCGTTTTGTGCGCATCTCCCTGGGCGGCATACGCGATGAGGCCGAGATCCGAGGACATCGGCGCACCTACGTGGGCGCTTTGCCCGGGCGCATTATCCAGACCATGCGTACCGCCGGGACCGTCAACCCCCTGTTCATGATGGACGAGATAGACAAGGTGGGGATTGACTTCCGGGGCGACCCCTCGGCGGCGCTCCTGGAGGTCCTGGATCCAGAGCAAAACCACGCTTTCTCCGATCACTACCTGGACGTGCCCTATGACCTATCCCGGGTGATGTTCATCACCACCGCCAACATCCTGGACCCAGTGCCACCGGCCCTGCGCGACCGCATGGAGGTGATCGAGTTGCCCGGCTACATCGAGGAAGAGAAGCTGCAGATCGCCCGGTACTTCCTGGTGCCCAAACAAGTGACCGAGCATGGATTGCAACTCTCGCAACTCCGCTTTACCGATTCGGCCCTGCGCCACATCATCCGGGAGTACACTCGGGAGGCTGGCGTCCGCAACCTGGAGAGGGAGATCGGGGGCATCTGCCGAAAAGTGGCTAAGCTGGTGGCAGAGGGCAGCAAGGCTCCCACGGTGATCAAGGCCGAGGCCCTGAGCAAATACCTGGGTCCCCAGAAATTCTTCTGGGGCACCGCTGAGGAAAAGGACGAGGTCGGTGCCGCCACCGGCGTCATGTGGACGGAGGTGGGTGGCGATACCACCACCATCGAGGTCACCCTGATGGACGGGAAGGGCAGCCTCATCCTGACCGGCCAGTTGGGCGACGTGATGAAAGAGTCGGCCCAGGCCGCCCTATCCTACGTCCGGTCCCGGGCCAGGGAGCTGAACGTGGAGCCCAAACGCTTCGAAACCACTGACATCCACATCCACGTCCCGGCCGGGGCTGTTCCCAAGGACGGCCCCTCTGCCGGCATCACCATGGCCACCGCCCTGGTCTCGGCCTTCACCAAACGCCCAGTGCGCCGCGAAGTGGCTATGACCGGCGAGATAACCCTGCGTGGCCACGTATTACCCATCGGTGGGTTGAAGGAAAAGGTATTGGCCGCACATCGGGCCGGGATCAAAACCTTCATCCTGCCCAAGAAGAACCAGAAAGATCTCATCGACGTGCCCCGGGATGTCCTGGGCGACCTCAGGTTCACTTTCGTGGAAAGCATAGAAGAGGTGCTGCCCATCGCCCTGCGCCCGGAGGAGCACCGGATAGCGGAGCACGCCGGCGAGAAGCTGGTGCGGCCAACCCTGGCCGCCTAGTGACGTCGCCGACCATTCCATGAGAATAGACCGCATCCTGCACCCCGCCCGCTTTTTGAGCCGTCCGAACCGGTTCGGCGTCTGGGTAGAGATAGAGGGCCGGTCCGAATACGTTCACCTGCCCGACCCCGGACGTCTCCGGGAACTGCTGATCCCCGGGACGCCCGTTTGGCTGGCCCCGGGGGCAGGGGCCGCTCGCAAGACCCGGTATGACCTGGTCCTGGTGCGCCAGAACGGGCACCTGGTGTCCATAGACACCGGGTTGCCCACCAGGACAGTGCGGGAGGCCCTGCGAGGCGGCACTATCCCGGAATTCCAGGGTTACCAGGCAGTGCGCCCGGAGGTGAGATTCGGGGGCAGCCGCCTTGATTTTTTGCTTACCGGGGACTCCGGCGCCTGCCTGGTGGAGGTGAAGTCAGTCACCCTGGTGCAGGACGGGAGAGGGCTATTCCCCGACGCCGTCACCGAGCGGGGGACGCGGCATCTTCAGGAACTCCGGCGTGCCGTCCAGGAGGGTTATCGAGCCTGCGTCTTTTTCGTGGTGCAGAGAGAGGATGCCAACTCCTGCGCGCCGAACGAGGGCACGGACCCTGGCTTCGCCCAGGCCCTCCGGCTGGCAGTGGCCAGCGGCGTCGAGGCCCTGGCTTACACCTGCCAGGTCTCCCTCCACGACATCAGCCTGCTCCGCAGGATTCCAGTGGTGATCTAGTCAGTCGCGCCGGCCCTATCCACCTTCACTGCCCCAGGCCCCAGGAGCAACTCCAACTCGCTTGACAGCTCGTAGCAGTAGCGCGTGCTGGCGCCGGGGAAGCTGAGCCGAAGATACCCCCGTCCATTGGGGATGTGGATGGTATAGGGATCATCGCCGGGGAAACGCCGCAAAAGGGCCTGCACCGCTTGCAGACGTCGCAGGTCTTCTTTTTGGTCTCCCAGCCGGGGCAGCGTGATGCGGACATAGCAGACAGGGGAGGCCCGCTTCTTTACTAGTAAAGAATCCTCCGGTGGCACCAGGCCACGGTCAACCGGTGGCCCTTCCTCCTGGCTGTGGGTTACCGCCAACTGGTACTCCTCAGCGGCATCACAGAGGATCTGGGGTTTCTCCGACCGCATCTCCACCTTGCCGCTCACCAGCACGATGCGGCCCTCCTGCCAGAGCCCCTCGGTCTTCTGGTAGACCCGGGGGAAAACGGTGACCTCGATGCCCCCCTGGACATCCTCTAGTTGCA
>DYIS01000069.1:10041-10290 GCA_020723545.1 Ktedonobacter racemifer | reverse complement strand
TGCCTATCTCTACTTCGACGCCGAGAAGGGGGGGATGGGAGCCGGCTCCTACAACGGCGCCTACTTCTACGTCTGGCCTCGCGACGCCGTCTACGGCGCGGTGACCCTGGGCCGGGCCGGTATCCGCGACGTGGCGGCCAAGGTCTACGACTGGTTGTGGAACGTGGCCAAGCGGGACAAACCCGGCAGCGACTACGGCAACGACGGCGTATACTACAAGTTCTGGTACCAGAAGTACACCATGGACGG
>DYIS01000069.1:0-10031 GCA_020723545.1 Ktedonobacter racemifer | reverse complement strand
GAGCCCGAATGGTGGAACCCTCAGGTGGACGAGACAGCCATCATCCCCTGGGGGGCCTGGTACCACTACCTGCTGACCGGCGACTCCACCTTCATCACGGCATACAAGGACCTGGTCAAAGAAGCCGGCACCGTCGCCTCCGAGGAGAACCCTCACGTCTGCTTGAACTACGACGCCACCCTCAAGCTCATGTACAGCCAGAACATCTGGGAGGACAAGTGGGGCTACTTCCTCTATTCCAACGCGGACATCGTGGCCGGCCTGCGCGATGGGGCACTGTTCATGGACAAGGCCGGGGACACGGCGACCCGTGACCTGTTCAACAGCCGCAAGAGCGATTTCCAGTGGGGCATCGACAACAGCCTGTACAACTCCACTACCACTCGCTACGATCACGGACGTTACGTGAAGAAGGTGGGCTTCTGCCAGGACTCGGGCCTGGAGCTCAATCGGGATGTCTCGGCTGACGTATCCATGCTGGGCCTGGTCGGGCCTTTCCGTGTCAAGGCGATCACCGAGACAACAGCCGTAAACACCCTGAACGAGGTGGAGCCGGCCCTTACCGACTTCAGCGAGACCAAAATGGCCTATGGCGGTGCCGTGCGCTACCGGGCCGATCAGGAGGAGCGCTACGGTGCTGACTACCGCGATCACGGCGACAGCTACTACGATGGCGGCCCGTGGATGATGCCCACCAACTGGCTCAGCGAGTATTACCTGGAGTGGGCCGACACCGTGACGGGCGTGACTCGCATTGATAAGGCCAAGGGCTACCTGGACTACGTTATCGGCTACCTGGGCAACCTGGGGATCGGGGCGGAGCAGATTGACGAGAACAAGAAGGACACCGAGTTCGCCCTGGAGACGGCCTGGGCCAACGTCTGGGAGTCCAACGGCAAGATCGTGGACGACCTGCTGGCCTTTGTGGACTACGAGTACAATGCCGAGAGCAACACCTTCAAGGTCGCTCCCAAGATCCCCAGCAGTTGGACCTACCTGGGCTCTCGCATTAAGCTGAAGGACGGTACCCTGTACATCAAGGTGACCAAGGGGACCAACCAGCGCCTGGTGGACTTGGACAACAACACACCCACGGCCCTCTCGGTGGAGGTCTACGTCCAGACCGACGCCCAGCCCACCAGCGTCACCGGGACGAGCCTGAACTGGAGCTACGATGCGGCCACGGGGCGGGTGAAGCTGTATGGGACACTGACTGCTAACACGACCCAGGACGTCGTCATCAGTTTTTAGGCCCGTTAAGGCCTCGGGGGAAGCAATGACTTGATATGGGTTTCTATCCGGGCTAAACGGGGGAGAAGATCGTTCTTGAGGATCTCGGGGGAGAAGCTAGCACATTCGTAGCGACCGGCCTCACTCTGGAACTTCAACTCTGTGTAGTCGGCGTAGATGCCCCGAAGCTCGCTCATACGGGCGATGTAAGCGTCTCGGAGTTGGTGGTCCCGGCGACCCGTCGACCCTCTCGTCTTGAGGAACCACTCCACGAGATGCAGCGCGGTGTAGAAGGAAGCGGTGACAACCCAATCAAGGTATGGTGAAGTATCCAGGTCAAAGCTTTGAACGAAGGCCTTGTTGTGCTCGGCCTGCGCCGATGCTGCTCTGCGGTAGGCATCAGGACGGCCTGATTCGAATGAAGAGGTCGTACTCGGTTGGCGAGACGAACGATTCCAGGGAGGTATCCTGGCGATCAACAATGTGAAAGTCTACATCAAGATCCGGGTACATTGCCATGAGCTCCCACTGCCGGTCGGCAAGAGCCTGCCGGGTTTCGAGGGTGGACCGATGCACCAATGTCCAGACATCCAGGCCCCAGCCATGATCGCGGGCCACAATGCCCTCCGCTCCCGGAATAGGAGCCACCAGGCGTCGAAAGGCCAGCAACGCCAACCAGGGATCTTGCCGAACAAGTTCTGGGGCGAGTGCAGCAGCCGTTTGAGCCATGAACGCCTCCCTCCTTTTTTGGTCGGTCAAGGTTTCCAAATTAGTATATAACAGAAAAGGGTCCACCGTCAAACGATGGCCGATCTCTTCCAGCACAGCATCCACATCATCCTCGCCGCCCAGGCTCCTAGCGGCGCTTACGTCGCCTGCCCCAACTTTCCCTTCTACCGCTATTCCTGGTTCCGCGACGGAGCCTTCATCGCTTATGCCATGGACCTGGTAGGGGAGCACGCGAGCGCCCGCCGCTTCCATGACTGGGCTGCCCGCACCATCCTGCAACACGCGGACACGGCCGAGCGGGCTATTGGGAAAGCCGGACGGGGCATGCCCCTGGGCGAGGACTACCTTCACACCCGGTACACAGCCGATGGCAACGTGGGGCCTGAAGGTTGGCCCGATTTCCAGCTTGATGGTTTGGGCACCTGGCTGTGGGCGCTCGCTGAACACGCGCGCCACACGTCTGAGCCGCTGCCACCAGAGTGGGCGATCGTAGTTGACCTGGTGGTTCGCTATCTGGTTGCCCTCTGGTCAATTCCCTGCTACGACCTGTGGGAGGAACATCCCCAGCACGTTCACCCCTATACGCTAGCGGCCATCTACGCCGGCCTGCAAGCAGTCGCGTGGATGGCGACTGCCGATCACCGACTGGCGACTGCCGTGGACGGGCAGCTATTGACCAAGGTCGCCGATGAAATCAAGCGCTTCGTTTTGACCAACGGTGTCCGGGATGGACATCTGGTAAAGTCGCTCGCCCCCCCATCCATCCCAGCCGTTGACCCGTTGTCCGATCCGCTGACCTCATCCGTTGACGCCAGCCTGATCGCCATTGCCACCCCGTATCGCTTGTTTCTCCCGGACGACCCTATCATGTTGGCCACCGTGGCCGACATCATTGAGGCCGACTTGCATTGCGTCGGCGATGGCGTCCACCGCTACCGGGCCGATACTTATTACGGCGGGGGCGAGTGGGTGCTCTTGACCGCCTGGCTCGGTTGGTACTACCGCGAGATCGGGGAAGAGGCACGAACGCGCGAATTGCTGCACTGGGTCGAGGCTCAGGCCGACGTCAACAGTTATTTGCCAGAACAAGTACCTACGCACCTGCTGGCGCCCGACCGTTACGCCGAATGGGAAGCCCGCTGGGGCCCCGTGGCTAAGCCCCTTCTCTGGTCCCACGCCATGTATTTGATCCTTCGCCGTGCCTTGGAATCAATCGGTCGGAGATGAGCGAGGTTGTCAGGTGATCTCCCGCAACACGAATTCTATTACCCTGGGCACCGCGTCCTTAAGCTGGGGTGTGAGTTCCGTTCCCCAGTTAAGGGAAGCGGGCTGGACGCCGATGATGACCGCCTCCGGCCGTTGACCCACTAGCTCCGCTAATTGCAAAACGTCCATCAGGCCCACCTGGTGGAACGATGTAAGCTGCACATTTGGCATAGCAGCCAGGTCTTCGGGACGGAACTTGAAGATGGCCCCGGGCTCGGCCCCGGCCTCCACCGCATCCACCACAATCACCCGGTCGTAGCCCTCCATGAGCTCCAACAGGCTCAACCCGGCGGTGCCGCCATCCAGCAAGTCAACACCTGGAGGAAGGGGCACGTCCCTCATGGCTTCCACCACCCGCACCCCCACACCCTCGTCCTGCATGAGGATGTTGCCCAGGCCCAGGATCAGGGTCTTCTTGAGGTTTTCCAACTATAGACCTATGCGCCAGAGCTTTGGTGGTTACGTTGCCAAAAAGCGTGCGGCACTGGCGACGCTTGCGCGCTCTCTCGGGTTGACATTACGACTCGTATATCCACCTGTCCACGTCTCTGGCATAGGGGAGGATCTCCGGCGGCGTGAAGAAGAGGCTGGTCTCGTACTGGGCCGTCTCCGGCGAATCCGAGGCGTGGATGAGGTTGCGCAAACCCTGGAGAGCGTAATCGCCCCGGATGGTCCCCGAGGCGGCCTCGGAGGGCCGGGTGGCACCCACCATGGCCCGGAGCACCTTGATGGCCTCGGGGCCCTCTACCAGGGCTACTACCACCGGGCAGGAGGTGATGTAGCTGATCAGGCTTTCGTAGAAGAACTTACCCTTGTGCACGGCGTAGTGGCGCTCGGCCAGGGGCCGGTCGATGAGCATCAGCTTGAGGGCCACGATCTTCAGCCCCCGTTTCTCGAAACGCGCCAGTGTCTCACCGATAAGGCCGCGCTGGACCCCGTCGGGCTTGATTATGACCAGGGATCGTTCCATCTTTCCCCTCAATCCGTTTGATTCTAATTGGCGTGCATTATACCACAAATGTGGCGGCCATCCAGGCCCCTGGACCGGGCTGGCTTCTCTACTGGTAAAGGAGCCACTTCAGTCACGCCCAGTCAGGATCGTACAACATTTTTGCCCGGGGAATAATGGGCCCAGGGATCCCTCGCCCATATGGCCGGAGCGTGCTATAATGTTGGGGACCAGCAGGAGATGCATTGGCATGGATGAGAGCCAGAGGTACTTCCAGCGGGTGGCCGAGCAGTGGGACACCCTGCGCCAGGGGTATTTCACAGAGCGGGTAAGGGAGGCGGCCCTGGCCAAGGCCGACCTGACGCCAGAGATGGTCGTGGCCGACGTGGGCAGCGGCACCGGCTTCATGGCGGCGGGCCTGGCGCCACTGGTGGCGAAGGTGTATGCCATCGATGCCTCCCCTCAGATGCTGACGGTGGCCCGGCGCAACCTGGGACGATTCGGCAACGTGTGCTTTGGGCTGGCCTGGGGCGAGGCCCTCCCGCTCGCGGACGCCAGCGTGGACGCCGCCTTCGCCAACATGTATCTGCACCACTGCGCGGACCCGCTGGCCGCCATAAGAGAGATGGCGAGGCTGTTGAGGCCGGGCGGGCGCCTGGTCGTCACGGACACGGACCGGCACGACTACGAGTGGATGCGGGAGGAGATGGCCGATCGGTGGCTGGGCTTCGAGCGGGCCCAGATGAAGGCCTGGTTTGAGCAGGCCGGGCTGGTGGACGTGGCAGTCGATTGCACTGGCCAGGAGTGCTGTGCCGAGCCGAGGGCCGGGGGCGAGAGGGCCAGCATCAGTGTGTTCGTGGCCAGCGGCACCAAGCCGGCGAGGCACAGTTACCTGGCGATCGGCACGTCGGTTCTTGAATCCAACTGAATCCCCAGGGCCTTGGCGGCCTGGCCCGGAGGGTCAAGCTCCCGGGCCAGGGAGAGCAAGCGCGTCCCCGCCTCAGAGTCGTAGGTCTGGTCCCAATAGGCACCCAGGATCAGAAGGGCCTTCAAGCAGTTGGGGAAGCGGGCGAGGATGCTCTCGGCAACGGCAGCCGCCCTGGACCTCTCTCCGGACCGCCACAGGGCCTCGGCCTCCAGCACCAGCAGGTCCAGGCGTCCGGGTTCAGCGGCCAGGGCGCGCTCGCTCTCGGCGGCCGCTCGGGCATAGAGTGTACCCCGCAGGTAGGCCCGGGCCAGGCCGGGTGTGGTGAGCCCGATTCGGCCCTGCCTTCCGTCCCTTGAACCTAGAGTCCTGGCCAGCGTTCGGGCCAGGGGCTGGTTGTCCGGGGCCAGCTCCCAGGCCAGTTGATAGAAAAACCGGGCCGCGCCAAGGTCGTTTTTCTCCTGGCTCACCGCCCCGAGCCCGGCGTTGGCCACCACGCCTTCAGGATCCACCGCCAGGACCAGGCGGAAGGCCTCCTCGGCCGCGGGGAAGTTGCCCAGGCCCATGAGCGCCTGGCCTAAAAGACAATGGACGGTGGCCCACTTGGGGTGAATGGCCAGGAGCTCTTTGCACTGAGCAACTGCCCGGGCCGATTCGCCGGCCTCGATCTCGCTCCGGATCCTCTCCAGCGCTGATGCTAGATCCATCGCATCCCCATCTCCATCTCCTGGCCATTGACCAAAAGGGCCACCAGAGGCTATCTGGTGGCCCCGTTGCTGCTCCGCTTCTGCTAGAGCTGTTTTACCAACCTGGCGATCCGATCCACTGCTTTCTCGATGTTGTCAACGGAGTTGGCGTAGGAAAGGCGAATGTAACCTTCGCCGTAGGCGCCAAAGGCGGTGCCGGAAAGGGCTGCCACCCCGGCCTCGTTCAACAGCCGGTCGGCGAAGGGCTTGGAGGCCATCCCCGTCCCCTTGATGTTGGGGAAGACATAGAAGGCACCTTTTGGATTGTGGCAGCGGACCCCTTTGATGGAGTTCAACCCAGCCACGATGACGTCGCGGCGCTTGCGGAATTCCTCCACCATCTTGTAGGCCTCGTCCTGGGGGCCGGTCA
Source organism: Ktedonobacter racemifer (assembly GCA_020723545.1). Taxonomy (GTDB): domain Bacteria; phylum Chloroflexota; class DTOL01; order DTOL01; family JACQYG01; genus JACQYG01. The sequence goes on along the minus strand of DYIS01000069.1, from coordinate 3,816 downwards.
AGGCCTCGATGCCCGCTCGCTGTACGAAGGCGGTGGTGCAAGAGGCCGAATTGGTCATGAGCCGGGTGATGTGGGGCGCCAGCTCCAGGGGCATGACTCCGTACCCCAGGCGCCAGCCGGTCATGGCGTAGGTCTTGGAGAAGCCGTCCAATAGGATGGTCCGCTCCGCCATTCCCGGGTAGGAAGCGATGCTGGCATGCTTCCCTTCGTAGAGGATCCGGCAGTAGACCTCGTCGGAGAGCACCCAGATGTCGTTCTCCGCCGCCACCCCGGCGATCACTTCCAGGTCGCTGGCCTCCAGGACGCCGCCGGTGGGATTGTGGGGCGAGTTGAGGATAATAAGCCTGGTCTTGTTGGAGACCTTGGCCTTGAACTCCTCCAGGTCGAACTTAAAGCCGGTCTCCTCCTTGAGGGGCAGAGGCACCGGCGTAGCGCCCACGAAGTTGATCATGGACTCGTAGATCGGGAAACCCGGGTTGGGGTACATGACCTCGTCGCCCTCCTCGGCCAGGGCCAGGAGGGCGAAGAATATGATCGGTTTCGCCCCCGGGGTGACCACCACCTGGTCGGCATTGACGGCGATGCCGCGGCTCCGGGCGACGTCCCTGGCGATGGCCTCCCTCAGCTCAGGAAAGCCGGCGGAGGGGGTATAGTGGGTGTAGCCGCAGTTCAGGGCCGCCGTGGCGGCATCGATGATATACTGGGGAGTGCAGAAATCTGGCTCTCCCACCTCCAGATGGACGACGTCTTTGCCCTGGGCCTCCAGCGCCCGGGCCCGCACCAGGACCTCGAAGGCCGTCTCGGTGCCCAGGCGGCTCATCTTGCGCGATAGCTTCAACATCTTTTCCTCCTCGAAGGCAGAAGTGATGGGATGCGGAAAAGGGCAACCAGCCGTGGATGGGGAATTCAACCACGGCGATTATACCATCGGGTGGGGGGATAGTCAAACGGCTGTGCGGGGCCAGGACATACTATACACTCCTGGAGCTGCGGTCTGGCAAAGCGGCGATTTTTATAGTATAATAATCGAAATCGCGACGAGCCGCGGGGGCCCGCCACAGGCTGGTAGAGGAGACACGAATGGCGCCTGTATCAAGCCGCCAGGGCTGTGCCCCGAGTTCGTGGCTCGCATTCTGGTTGCCTCCCTCGAGACCGCTTAGCTGGTGGCCCAGCGGTTTCGATCCGTCTTCCCGCATTAGAGCCCGGTGTCGGGCCCTACTATACCCACAACTCCAGGAGGATGAGCCGATGGGACTGCGCGAGACCATCGCCACGGCCCGAGGACAGGCCCCGGCGGACCTGGTTTTGAGGAACGCCAACCTGGTTAACGTGTTCTCCGAGGAGATATACAGAACCGATGTGGCCATCCAGGGACACAGCGTAGTGGGGCTGGGCGAGTATCGTGGACTCAGGAATATCGATCTGAAGGGCAAATTCGTCATGCCCGGGCTCATCGATGGGCACGTCCACGTGGAGAGCTCCATGTTGCCCATCCCGGAGTACGCCAAGGCCGTGGTGCCATTGGGCACCACCACCGTGATCATCGACCCCCACGAGATCGCCAATGTCCTGGGCGTCGAGGGGATAAAGCTCATGCTGGCCTCCAGCAAAAAGACCCCCCTGGGCGTGTTCGTGGTCCTGCCCTCCTGTGTCCCAGCCTCCCCTTTCGAGACCACCGGGGCCACCCTGGAGGCCTACGACCTGAATGTCCTCCTGGAAAAGCGTCGCGTCCTGGGCATGGGCGAGATCATGAACTATCCAGGCGTCCTTAACGCCGATACCAATATCCTGGACAAGATCAAGCTGGTGGAGATCGGCCGCCTGGTGGTGGATGGCCACGCTCCTGGCCTGTCCGGCAAGGACCTCTGCGCCTACATCGCCGCCGGTGTCATCTCGGATCACGAGTCCGTGACCGCTCAGGAGGCCCTGGAGAAGGTCCGCCATGGCATGTGGCTGATGGTGCGGGAGGGCTCTACCGAGAAGAACCTGAAAGCCCTCTTGCCAGTGATCGTGGAGCGCAACCCCCGCCGCTGCATGTTGGTGACCGACGACCGACACCCCGGCGACATCCTCCGCGAAGGGGACATGGATCACCTGGTGAGATGTGCCATCGCCGAAGGGCTAAACCCCATCAAGGCCATCCAGATGGCCACCATCAAGCCCGCCGAGTACTTCCACTTCCGCGACATCGGGGCGGTGGCGCCGGGGTACATCGCGGACATAATTGTGGTGGATAACCTGCAGGATTTCAATGTGGAGATGGTGATCAAGCGAGGCAAGATCATCGCCGAGAAGGGCCAGCCCTTGTTCGAGATCGAGAGCATGGACTTCTCTCCGGCCATGAAGACCATGCGGGTCAAACCTATCACCGTCGAGCGGTTCCGCATCCCGGGGAAAGAAGGGAAGGTGCGGGTCATCGGCCTGGTGCCCCAACAGGTGACCTCCAGGCTCCTCTGGGAGGAGGCTACGGTGAGAGACGGCCACATCGAGGCTGATCCGGAGCGGGACATTCTCAAGGTGGCAGTGGTGGAGCGGCACCATGCTACTGGAAACGTAGGCGTGGCGCTGGTGAAGGGCTTTGGGCTCAAGGATGGCGCCTTCGCCTCCTCGGTGGCCCACGATGCCCACAATATCGTCGTGGTCGGCGCTAACGACGCGGACATGCTGGCGGCGGCGAATAAGGTCATCGCCATGCAGGGTGGACTGGCCGTGTGCAAAGATGGCCGGGTGCTGGAAACCCTGCCCCTATCTATCGCCGGGTTGATGTCACCCCTGTCAATCCAACGAGTGGCGGACAAGCTGGATCACCTGGAGAGGATCATCGCCGATCTGGGGGGGACAGCCAATCATCCATTTATGTACTCAGCCTTCCTGGCCCTTTCGGTGATCCCAGAGTTGAAAGTAACAGACAAGGGCCTGGTGGACGTCAACCGGTTCTGCTTTGTGCCCATGCAGGATTAAGAAGCCCGGCGCGCCCTCGAGAGGTACGGGATATTGGATTGCGAGCAAAGCGCCAAACCCTTGAAAAAGGCCGGTGATGTTGTATAATAGGCTAAATCACCGTTTTAGCTGATTCACGCCCCGATTAATCGGGAGAACGGCGAGGTGAGGGATGGACGGGCAGCAGGTCGTCGTCGCCACCGACGGCGGTGTGGATCTCAATCCTGAATTGATCAACCAATTGGGGATTGTGATCGTGCCACGCCGCATCCAGGTGGGAGGGCGGGTCTATGAGATCTCCCGAAAGGCCCTGGCCCGCGACGTGGAGGCCAGGGTCGGCGCCGGCGCCAGGGGAGTCCTCTCACCTCCCCAGTTGGACGATTTCCTTATCACCTACCGCGAATGCGGCCGCGGCGGCGCGGCCGTGGTCTCGGTACACCCACCCAATGCCCTTGACCCCTCCGCCCGCCTGGCGCGGGTGGCCAAGAACCTGGTTACGCCGGCGATAAACCTGCAGGTCTTCGAGGCCAATACCCTGGGCGCTGGCGTGGGGTTCATGGCTCAGGCTGCTGCCCAGGCTGCCCTGGGGGATAGCACCCTGGATCAGATCACGATCCTGCTTTCCCGCCTGCAGAGTACCGTGCAGACCCTATTCCTGACCAAGGACCTGAAGGGCTTGCCCACCACGGCGGCATCCACGGGCCTGGAGGGGCTGAAAAAGGGTTTGCTTGGCAGCACCTACCTCCTGTCGGTGGACCGATCCTCCGGCGCGTTCAAGGTCGAACAGGAGGGTTCCACCATCAGGCTGGCCAAGAGCGCCCAGCTTTTCAACGAGATAACCGGCCCATGCAACGCCTGGATCGCCTATCGGGGCAT
>DYIS01000068.1 GCA_020723545.1 Ktedonobacter racemifer | reverse complement strand
TCACTTTGTTTCTCTATGTCCTCGGCGTTCTCTGCGGTGGGAAAACGGCTGAGACAACCTTTTTTTCAGTGGGGTATTAGTATCGGCAATAGAGGGATGAAGGTGGACGTGCAATTTGGGCTACCTGGCAAGCCGTTTGGCCGCCTCATACTCCCCCTCGACGATCGGATGCACCCGGCCGCAAACATTGAATGGTGGTATTTCACCGGGCATTTGCAGGCCGAAGACGGCCAACGCTACGGCTACGAGTCGGTGGTCCTCAAGTTTGCCAACATGCCCTACCGACCTGGCCCGCTGGCGCTTAGAAAGTCACATCGTTGGGGTCTTGACGAGCGTAGCGAAATGTGTTATAATCCTATTGTCCTAATATCATATGACAATAGACCAGATTAGGAACATAGCAGATGCAGGTCAGGATCGAACCTAATAGCCACCTGCCGGTTTATGCCCAACTCAAGGAACAGCTCAGGTTCCTGATCCTCAATGGCGAACTCGCGCCTGGGACCCGGTTGCCGAACACTCGCCAGTTGGCCGGCTTTCTCGGCATCAATCGCAACACGGTTCTCAAGGCCTATCAGGAACTAGAGCAGGAGGGCCTGGTCGAGTGCCGGCCGGGCCGGGGCTGTGTGGTGGTTGAGCGGCCCACGGCTGTCGCCCAACCCGCCTCTGCCCGTCTGCTGGCGATCGTCGACGACGCGATAAAGCAGGCCAGCGAGATTGGGGTTAGTCCCGATGACTTTGCCACCTTCGCCTACGCCCGGGCCAGGCAGCGCCGGGATGTCCAGGTGAAACGCCGGCTGGTGTTTGTGGAATGTGAAGCGCACGTCGCTACCGCTCTGGCCCGAGCCATCCAGAAAAGGCTGGACGTGGAGGTGACACCGGTCGTCCTGCGGGACCTGCAGCATCCCACAGTCGAGGTCGAAGAACAGCTTCGCGAGGCCCATGTGGTGGCCACAACTTTCTTCCACATCCAGGAGGTCAGACGGCTGCTGGCCAAAGCGAAGAAAGAGGTGGTGGGCCTGGTGGTGAAGCCGCACCTGGAGAAACTATTCCAGATCGCCGGGATTCCCCGGGGCATGCACGCCGCCCTGGTATGCATCAGTGAGCGCGGTGCTCTGGATATGAAGCGATCTCTGGAGAACGCCGGCATCAACGGCCTGGATGAATCTCTCTGTGGCGTAGACGACCGGCAAAAGCTGGCCGAGACGCTGCCGGGGCATCCGGTAATCATCGCTTCCGACTTTGTTGCCGATCAGGTGCGGCCTTTACTGCAGCCGGGCCAGGAGCTGATCGTACTGGACTACACGGTGCTGGACGAAGGAGCGATCAGTCTCTTGAGGTCTATGGTGACTGAGGAGCCGCAACCAACGTGAGGAAGCCCTCATGCCATCACCTCGTTCCGAATTCCTTTCCGGCGTCAAGGCTCTACTGCCCATCTTACTCGGCGTCATCCCTTTCGGGATGATCTACGGCGTACTGGCGCTTGGCGCGGGCCTACCGGCGGGCGTGGCGCTGGCCATGTCATCCATCGTCTTCGCTGGCTCGGCGCAGTTCGTGGGGGCGCAGCTCATCGCCACGGGCACGCCAGGGGTGGTCATTGTCCTCACCACTTTTATCGTCAACCTGCGGCACATGCTGTACGGCGCCTCAGTCGCGCCACACCTCAAACACCTTCATCCGCTGTGGAGATGGCTGCTGGCCTATCTCCTCACCGATGAAGCCTATGCCGTGACCATCACCCACTACAATCAACCGGGAGCCTCGCCCTCATCATCGGCGAGCAAACATTGGTACTTCCTCGGAGCGGGGCTGGCGTTGTGGAGCACCTGGCAAGCCAGCACCGCGGTCGGCATTTTCCTTGGCACACAGGTGCCGGCGAGTTGGGCGCTCGATTTCACCCTCACCCTCACCTTTATTGCCCTCGTCGTTCCAGCGCTCAACGACCGCCCGAGCGCGGCCGCGGCCATCTCGGCGGGCGTGGTTGCGGTGCTCGTGGCAGATTTGCCATTAAAACTGGGGCTGATGGTCGCGGCACTCACCGGCATCCTGGTGGGGCTATGGCTGGAACGTAACGCCTCTGGCGCGCTGCGCCCTTCGCGGCCTCTATCTCTCGATCCCTGACCTGGCTCCCATGACTCTCTGGCTGATCATCATTGGTATGGGCGTAGTCACATACGCCATCCGCCTCTCGCCCATCGTGCTGCTAGAGCGGGTGGACATACCGCCTGTCGTCCGGCGGGCGCTGCGCTTCGTGCCTCCGGCGGTGCTTTCGGCCATCATCCTCCCGGGATTGCTAAGGCCCGGTGGCACGCTTGATATCTCTCTCGGCAACGCGCGGCTCCTGGCTGGAGCCTTGGCCGCGTTCGTCGCCTGGCGCACCAAAAACGTGCTGCTTACAATTGGGGCGGGTATGGCGGCGCTGTGGATTTTGCAAATCCTAATTCGATGAGCAGATGGCAGCAGCGGCTGATAGCTGATGGCTGCTATCTGCCAGACTGGAGGTCTGGTGATGTTGCTTGTACATCAAGGGAAACGTCCGCAGATCCACGAAACGGCGTATATCGCCCCCACGGCGACGATCTGTGGAGACGTGACGATCGGTGAGAACAGCCGAATTCTCTTCGGGGCAGTCATAGTGGCAGAGGGAGGGTCTGTGGAGATCGGTGCACACTGTATTATCATGGAGAATGCGGTCATTCGGGGAACGATTCGGCACCCAACCCGTCTCGGTAACCATGTTCTGGTGGGACCACGTGCCTACCTGACTGGCTGTACAGTGGAAGACAACGTATTTCTCGCGACAGGCGCTACTGTCTTCAATGGGGCCCGGATCAGCACGCGGGCCGAAGTACGGATCAATGGAGTTGTTCACCTTAGGACGACTCTTCCAGCGGATGCCATCGTGCCCATCGGATGGATCGCGGTAGGTGATCCCGCAGAGATTTTGCCCCCAAAGGATCACGAGAGAATTTGGGCCATTCAGGAGCCCTTGAACTTTCCGCGCACAGTATTTGGCCTGGAGCGAGCGCCTGCCGGAGAAACGATCATGCCAGAGCTTACACGTCGTTATGCCAAGGCTCTGGGGAGGCATCGAGAAGATCAGATCCTGGATGCAGGACTTGATCATCGAGTCGCACAGTTAGAAGACTGAGGCACACCTGATCACCGGACCAAACGATGATACCAGGAGGCTTGCCATGAGCATCACATTCTCCGACGACTACCTCCTTGGCAAACCGGGGCCGGCTTACTTTTTCCAGCGCCTGGTATGGAGCTATGCCATCACTGGCACGCTCCTGGCTGCTGTCCGCGTGGACCTTTTCACCGCGCTGGCTGCGGGTCCGGCCAGCCCCGCCGATATCGCCGCACGCTGCCGCACCCATCCCCTTAACACCGAGAAGCTGCTGGTAGCCTGCGCGGCGATGGGCCTGTTGGAGAAAGATGGTGACCTCTACCACAACACCCCGTTCGCTGACCGCCACCTGGTGCGGGGTCGCCCGACCTACCAGGGCGAACTGGTGGAGCACCTGGGCCGGCAGTGGACCCGCTGGGTGGAGATAGACCACTTTGTGCGGACCGGAGAGCGGGGGCCCCAGGAGCTCGCCGAGGGCGAGATGATGACCCACCTTGAACGCCAGGAAGACCATCGCATCTGGATCACGGCCATGCACAACGTTGCCATGGCCGGCCAGGCAGAGGCCCTGGCCGACGCCCTGGACCTTTCCGGCCGGCGCCTGCTCTGTGACGTAGGAGGTGGGCCGGGGACGTATGCTCTGGTACTCTGTCAACGATATCCCCAGTTGCAGGCGGTGGTTCTCGACCTGCCGGAGACTGAGCCCGTTGCTCAGGAGATCTTTCGCTCCTTCGGGCTTGAGGACCGCGTGCATTTCCGGGTGGGCGATTATCTGCAAGATACCTATGGCCAGGGCAACGACGTGGTGCTTCTCTCCGGCGTGCTGCACGGCGAGACGGTGGAGGACTGCCATCTCATGCTGCGCAAGGCCTACGATTCGCTCACGCCAGGCGGGCTGGCTGTGGTGCAGGAGATTTTGCTGAACGACGAGAAGACCGGGCCGCTCCTGCCGGCCCTGTTCAGCCTGCACATGACCTATGGGACCAGTTATGCTGGCGGTGAGATCGCTCGTTGGATGGCCGAGGTCGGCTTCACCGACGTGGAAGTGCGGCCTTTGAAAGGCTATGCCTGGCTCAACGGGGTCGTCGTGGGGACCAAGAGGTGATTCAGCCGTTGGTTGGGTTTGATGCAGGGTATATCCTACTTGGAACGAACCTGGCTGTGCCGGCCGGCACAATGATACCAGGAGGCTGACCGTGACTATCACACCAGCATACGAAAACGACCTCACCCACCTCGACGAGCTAGACGTGCACGCCTCGGCTGCGGAGGTGGTCGCCTGGAATGGACGCAGAGCGTTGAGGCTTACCAACGGTTTGGTCGTGATGCCAGGCCTGGAAGACGCCGATGCGAGGATAGAAGTCCAAATAGGCGCAGAGGACCCAGCGTATCCCGGCATCGCATTCCGAATCGGTGATACCCTGAATTATGAGCTTGCCTATGCCCAGCCCCATACCAGCGGCCTTTGGGACACATTACAGTACGATCCGGTTTTCCACGGGTCAAATACCTGGCAACTGTATCATGGCCGGGCATACCAGAAGCGAGTCGTAGTCCCCACCGGAGAATGGTTTGGCCTGAGGGTTGACGTCAAAGGCGATGGGGCCGCATTCACGATCGGCGATCAGCCGCCGCTCGTGGTGGGGCGTTTGGCTCACCGGCAGAAGACGGGACTGGTGGGAATCTGGACCTTCCAGCCCGCATACTTCAGCGACTTCCGTGTTTCGGCGTGCCAGACACTCCCAGATTCCGGGTGGGACCACCCGGCGGCCCCCACCGGGGTTGCCGGCGAGTGGTTCCTGGAAGGTTTCGGCATGATCGAATGCGAGCCCAGCGGCATCCTGAACTTGAACCGCTACCTGCCCCTGGCTCTTGGAGAGGTATGCCTGGTGCGGTGGTTTGAAGTGCTCTCAAGTGAGGCCGTAGAATTCGCGTTCGGATTCAGCGACGAACTGTCCTTGCAGTTAGACGATCAAGTCATCTTCACTGGAAGGAATAGATACGCCAGCACCCGCAACCGTCCGGACCGAGGTTACGTGGATTCGGACATGCACGCCACCCGCCTATCGCTGGCCCCAGGCATTCACAGGCTGACTGCCACCCTGAAGGTGACTGAGCCCTTCGGTTGGGGGTTGATTCTGTCGGCACGGGAAGGGCGCGTGAGGTTTCTGTCGGCCAATAAAGGAGGGCCTTCATCCAATGCCTGAACTCCCCGACATCGTCATCCTGGCCCGCAGCATGGACCAGGCCCTGCGGAGCCAGTCCATCGCCAGCGTGGCCGTTCACCAGTCCAAATGTCTCAACCGCCCGGCTGAGGACTTCTGCCAGGCCGTGGTCAGCCGCAAGTTCCAGCGCGCCTGGCAGCGGGGCAAATGGGTTCTGGCCGACCTGGATCGAGACTGGACGCTGGCCTTCAATCTGGGGATGGGCGGCGAGGTGCGCCTGCACCGCCCGGACGAGGTCCCCAACCCGCGCCGGGAGCGGGTGGTCTTTGGCCTGGACAACGGTGAACAGCTCTGGGTACACTTCTGGTGGTTCGGCCACGTGCATCTGATCCCGCTAGGCGACCTGAATGGTCATCACCAGTTGGCCCGCCTGGGGCCGGAGCCGCTGTCCGACGATCTCACCCCGCAACGGCTAAGGCAGATGTTACAGGGCAAGCGCGGCGCAATCAAAAAATACCTGCTGGATCAGTCCTTCATCGCCGGCATCGGCAACGTTTACGTTCAGGATATCCTCTGGCACGCCCGGTTGCACCCGCTGCGTCCGGCGAACACCCTGGTCCCGGCTGACGTGGAGCGGCTGCACCGCGCCATCCGCCAGGTGTTAGGGGAAGGGATCCGCTGGGGCGGCGGCCCACGAGAATACGACGTGTGGGGGAACGAGGGGACCTACACTGAGCATTTGCAGGTGGGTTACCGAACGGGCGAACCTTGTCCAGCCTGTGGAACGGTCGTGGAAGAATTGCGGGTGGGCACCACCACCAGCTACCTTTGCCCCCGTTGCCAAACTTGAACCACCGTCACAGGCAGGTCTCTTTGGAGCCGAGTCATTGAGAGGGATCTCACACGATCTTTCCTTATCACCGTGTTGGGAGTACTGGGAGGAGGGTCTCAATGTCCAAGCCAATCCCTGTGACGCCAACCTATGCCAGCGGTGACCTTGCTCGCATCCTTGAAATCGAGGAACGCCAGGTCGAGGACACGATAGCCGATCTGAGCGAAGAGCAGATGACCTGGCGCCCTAATCCCAAGGCCAAATCGGCGCTGGACATTCTGTGGCACCTCGCCTATGAGACGCGGCCCCAGAAACCAACCAGCAAGACCGAGGCATTGGAGGCCTTGCGCGCCGCCTACGTCAGATTACAGCGCGACATCGCGGTGCCGGACAAGCTAGATGAGCCGGTTACCTGGTGGACTGGAGAGGCCATCCCCTACCGGGGAGTCGTCTGGGGTGCGATCCGTCACCGTTGCTACCACCTGGGGGAGTTGGTGTACCTGCGCCAGGTCCTGGGCGTGGATTAGCCGAAGTACTACCACGAAAAGTAGGTGGAAGGGAGACGAAAACAATGAACGAGCACCCATTGTGGAATCTGGCCGGCGAGGCCCTGGCGGCCATACGCGCTCACTATGAGCCGGCAGTAGAGCGGATCATCACCGAGAGCGAATTGGTCGGCTGGACCTGGGGCCTGCTGTTGACCGCCTTCGCCTTCGAGCCGGAGTCGACGACCCCGGCCCGCCTCCAGGTACGCGGCCCCTACACGGCCGTCGATGCCTATTTGGCCCGATTGTCGGCCGCTGCCGGGAAGGGCTATCTGGCGGAGGCCTCGCCGGGAGAGTACCGCCTGACTGACACTGGCCGGGCCGAGATGGAGCGTTTCATTGAGGAGGCCCGGGCCGCCATGGCTCAAGCCGACCCACTGCCCCAGGCTGACGGCGCACGGCTGGCGGGCCTGCTCGACCGGCTGGTGCAGTCTAGCCTCAAGGCCCTGCCACCGCCCGAGCCCTGGGCCATCCGGCTCAACTACAAGCTGATGCCGGCGGCCATTCCGCCGCTGCCTTACATCGAGGAGGCCATCTCTTGCCTGAATGCCTACCGGGATGACGCTCACATTGCTGCCTGGCGGCCCTCGGGACTGAGCGCCACCGCATTGGAGAGTCTGACGCTCCTCTGGCGGGGCGAGGCTGACTCGCTGGACGTGGTGTGCCAACGGCTGGCTCACCGCGGCCACGCGCCACAAGCCTATGCCGAGGCGCTGGCGGAACTGCGGGCGCGCGGGTTCATCGAGGGGCCGGAGGGCGCGCCACATGTGACTGAGGCCGGCCGGGCCTTCCGGGACCAGGTCGAGGTCAATACCGACCGCTATTTCTTTGCACCTTGGTCCTGTCTAGACGACGCGGAGAAGGCCGAGTTGGCCGATTTGCTGACCCGTCTACGGGACGGGTTGAAAGGAAAGGTCCCTTGACCCGTTACCCAGTTTACCTGGAAATCGCCAGCGATGGGCTGACCATGGCACACGTGCTCGACCTGCCTGGTTGCGCCGTCCGGGCGCCGACCCCGAACGAGGCCCTGCGCCGGCTGCCCGAGGCCATACGTGACTACTGTACCTGGCTGCGTCGCTACGGTGAGCCAGTCCAATCTGAGGAGGCGCCCTTCGAGGTCGAGGTGGCCGGCGAGAGCACCGGCTTCGGCCCCTTCAACCCCGGGGATGCCGCCGCCCTTTTCCCCCCGGACCGGGAGCCCGTCACCCCCGAGGAGATGGAGTACCTCTTTCGCCTCATGGCCTATGCCCGCGCCAACCTGCTGGCCATGGTCCGCGACCTCCCCGATGACGTCCTGGACTGGCAGCCCGACTCGCAGTCCTTCAGCGTCCGCCGCCTGCTGCGCCACATCGGCAACGCCGAGGAGTGGTACGTCTCCCGCCTCGTGCCCCCGGAAACCCTGCCTCCGGAATGGGAACGCGACGAGGACCTGCCCATCTTGGACTTCCTGGAAATGGAACGGCGCACCGCGGTGGCCCGGCTACGGCAACTCACCCAGGAAGAGCGATCGGGGGTGTTCCGCCCCACGCATTGGACCGACCACCCCGAGGAGCCGTGGACGGCGCGCAAGGTCCTGCGCCGTTTCCTGGAGCACGAACGGGAGCACACCGCGCAGGTTCGCGAGAACCTGGTCATCCACCGCCGTCACCTGCTGGACCGCCTGGCCGCGGAGCGAGGTGGGTTGCTGGAGCAACTCACCGGCCTGGACGAGCGGACGCTCACGGAGGTGCCGGCCGTTGGCGACTGGACGGTCAAGGAGGTGTTGGCCCACGTCGCTGCCTGGGACCGCTGGGTGCTGCGAGAGATGAAGCGTATGCTCAGCGGCGAGGCCCCTGATATCACAACTGCTCAGAACGAGGACGCTTTCAATGCAGCCAATGTGCCCGCATGGCGGAATCGGGCCCTGGAGGAGGTGCTGGCAGAAATGCAGGAGGCCCGTGCAACCTGGATGGCCTGGCTGGAAACCCTGCCCGAGGAGGAGTTCTTCCGGCGTCGTCCTTTCCAGGGGGATAACTGGGCCTTCCCGGGCTGGCTGAAGGTTTACTGGCAACACGACGCCGAACACGTCGCTCAGGCCGCCACCTGGCGGGAAGCCCAAGGATTGAAGGGGACAAGCGGCCCCAAGGCGGTCCTGCTGGCCGCCCTGCAGGCCGGCCGCGAGGAGTTGCTGGCCGCTGCCGCCCAGGTGCCGGCCGGGGAACGGGCGTTACGTCCCGTCTGCGGAGAGTGGACTCTAAAAGATGTACTCGGGCACGTGACCGATTGGGAGTGGCTGGACGTGGAGGGCCTGCGCCAGATGGCGGACGGTCACGCACCCCAAGTTGAACTCGTTGGGGACCGGGAGGGCTGGAACCAAGCGCACGTCAAAGCCCGCCGTGACCAACCCTGGGAGGCAATGTGGGCCGACTTTCAGGCAGCCCATCAGGCGCTGGTGGAGGTCCTGCAGGGAATGAGGCAGGACGACCTGAGCCGGCCTTTCCCAGGCGTTTGGGAGCCGGAGACAACGCCCTACGCCTGGGCCCTGGTCATCCTGCGCCACCACCGCGGGCACGCCAAGAGCTTGCGGAACGAGGGAGGAGTACCATGACGCGAAAGACGGTTGATCTGCTGACCACCGAGATGGACGAAGCCTGGCAGACTCTGCGCCGCCGGCTGGAGGGCCTGACCGACCAGGAGTTCTTCTGGGAACCGGTGCCCGGCTGCTGGACGGTGCACCCTGCGGAGGAGGGCCGCTGGATCGTGGACTATGCCGAGCCGGCACCGGAGCCGCCGCCTTTCACCACCATCGCCTGGCGGCTGTTACACCTGGCGGAGTGCAAGGTGATGTACCACGAGTACGCCTTCGGCCCCGGGAGGCTGACCTGGAACGAGTTGCCTACACCCCACACGGCTGCCGACGCCATCGCCTGGCTGGAGGAGAGCCAGGCGCGGCTGCGGGCCGTGCTGGACGGCCTGAGCGATCCCGCGCTGGAGGAGACGCGGCTGACCAACTGGGGAGAACTGTGGCCCACCTGGCGCATCTTCTGGACCATGGTTTCCCACGACCTGCACCACGGCGCGGAGATCGGCTGCCTACGTGACCTCTACCGGGAGATGCAGCCTACAGGACATATAAAGGATAGATTAAGATGAATCTGGAAGAGGTAACCTTCTGCGGTTTATACTGTGGCCTGTGTGCCAGCCGACGGCGCATTCCGCAACAGGCAGCAACGTTGCGGGAGACGCTGCGCAAGGAGGGGTACGACCGGGGCTACTTTGACATTCCCGGCCTGGAAGGGGTTTTCGCCACGTTCTGGGAGGGGCTGAACCTCCTGGCCGATACCCCCTGTCCCGGCTGTCGGGCTGGGGGCGGGTGCCCCGGCTGTGCTATCCGGGCCTGCGCCCAAGAGCGGGGGATGACTACCTGCCCCTTGTGCCCGGACTACCCCTGCCAGTGGCTGGAGAGGCTGCATGGCTATCCCCTCCTGCTGGCTGACGGTCGCCGCTTGCAGCAGATTGGGTTAGAGCGGTGGGTCGCAGAACAGGAGATGCGGGCGGCGACCGGCTTTGCTTATGCCGATGTCCGGTTTTATGAGGAGGCAGGCAAGTGAGCGCATTATAGCCGCGTGATCTGGTGGGGAGCTCGCGCTAGTTAAGAAGAC
>DYIS01000067.1 GCA_020723545.1 Ktedonobacter racemifer | reverse complement strand
CTCCAGCAGGCGGCCCAAGAGGATCAAAGTGATGATCACCGCCGCCGTGTCGTAGTACACCGTCGGCATCAGCCCTCCGATGGCGAAGATGCCGGGGAAAAACGTAGCGATCAGGCTGTAGACGTATGCCGCCGAGGTGCCCACGGCGATCAACGTGTTCATGTCGCTCGTCTTGTGCTTCAAAGCCCCCCAGGCTCCGCGGTAGAACCGCCAGCCTGCCCAGAACTGCACCGGCGTGGTCAGGGCGAAAAGCACCAGGTTATTGCCCAGGAACCCTGGGACGAATGTCAGCCATTCGCGAAAGGTGCCCAGCAGGATGAGTGCGCTCATGGCGGCACTGAAGGTGAACCTGATCTTCAGGCTTTGGATCTCCCTGGCCCGGGCCTCCCTTTCCAGGTCCCGCAGCTCGCCCTGGCCGGCCACCTCCCTTACCTCATACCCAGCTTCGATTATCGCCCTTTTCAGTTCACCTACCGTCACCTGGGTGGGCAGATATTCCACCGTAGCCCGTTCCGTGGCCAGATTCACCGATGCGGTGACCACGCCTGGCACCTGACTCAGGGCGCCTTCAATGGTGGCGACGCAGGAGGCACAGGTCATCCCGCCTACGGAAATGGTGACTTTCTCCATGCGTGGCTCATAGCCGAGCTCGGTTACCGTTTCCACCAGCTTTTTCTCGTTTACCAGTTCCGGGTCGTAGATTACGGTGGCCCGCTCCGTGGCCAAGTTCACGCTGGCCTCTCTGACGCCTTCCAGGCCCGAAAGCCCCGATTCGATGGTGGCCACGCAGGAAGCGCAGGTCATACCACCGATCGGCAAAGTGATCTGTTTCGTCGGCATATCTAAAGCTCCGAAGGCTTGTAACTATTTAGTTCTCTTGGCTGCTCGCCCAGTTCTACTGACCGGCCACAGAACGGGCACACGGTCCAGTTTCCCTCTATCGGCCTGCCACAAGAGGTGCAGACGTGCCGGAGCGGCAGCAAGCAAACCGGGCAGATCAGGTAGCCGGCCTGGACGGCATGATGGCACTTTGGACAGACTTCTTTACTAGTAAAGAAAGTCTCTTGCGGTTGCCACCTAAGGTATAGCACCACCAACACGATGGCGAAGATGGCCAGGGGTACCAAGATCATTGTCGGACACTTTCCCCAAGCGGAGTTGCACAATATGGGCAGGCCTGCCACCCCGGCTCCAGACTCCTCCCACAATTGGCACACTGAGGCCTGCCACCATCCCGCCTCTGGAAATTGCCAACCACCAACAACACGGGCACGAGAAGAGCGAGGCCAGCCAGTGCGGACAACAGTAGCACGAGCGGGCCTGCCGGGCCGCCGGGGTTGCCGAGGACGAAAGGATGCTGCGCGCAACCCTGCCCGGCCCAGCCGGAGGCGAGGACGCTGTACCACAGCGCGTTGTAGGCCACCACCAAGCCGCCCAGAAGACCAAGGGCGACCAGCGATGCCTTTACTGGGAAACCCACCGTGCCCAAACTACCGACACCCTCCGATCTGTCGGCCAAGTATATCCCAACCTCCGGCAAACCGCAAGGGCGATCAGCTTTGCTAGTTAAAGAGATCACCTCAGCGCCAGGACATCGCTCCAAGCTGAACATTTATGTGGCAAATCGCACAACCACGAGGTGTTGCCACACCAGGGAAAGCTGCCGAGGCCAGATAGAGTGCCATCGTCACCCAGGGCTGTTGCAAAGTCCCTTGACAAATGAAGAAAATGACCTTAACTTCAGTGGTGAGAGGCAGCAGGCAACTATCCTCTCGCGGAGGAAAGGTCATGAGCAAGTATACCCCACTCGCCTTTGAAATCAACTTGAGCCCTGAAGGGTTCGTGTTTGAGATTGGCGTTGATCTTGGGGCGTCCATAACGACTTTGCAACAGCCCTGCATCGTCACCAAGTCCGCGTTGACAGCCGGCGTAGGTGGTGGTAGACTTCCCATGATAATCCACACCGAACAAGACATATTCAGGAATCCCGGGAAAGTGAGCTAGATGCGCATCGCCATGTTCTCGGACATCCACGGTAACCTGGCTGCCCTGGAGACGGTCCTGGGTGACCTGGCTCAGCAAAAGCCAGTAGATCAGATCGCCATTGGGGGTGACCTGGTCTTCGGTGGCCCCCGGCCTAGAGAGGTCGTGGCCCGCCTGCGCGGGTTAGGCGCCGTAATCGTCAGGGGAAATACCGACGAAATGGTGGTGGAGGCCAGTTCAAGAGCCAAAGATGGGTTGTCTGATTCCCAGGCACGAATGGACGACTGGGCCTGGTGGGCTAAGGGGATGGTTTCGCCCGAGGACCTGCAGTACCTGAGACAGCTCCCTTTCTGCTGGTCGTTACGCCCGGATGACGGCGGTGAGCTCCTGCTGGTTCACGCCACGCCCCAGTCAACCTCTGAAACAATCAGGCCCGCGGCGGAGGACGAGGCGTACTCGGAGGCACTCGCCAGTACTCGAGCCGCGGTCATCGCTTGCGGCCACGTCCACCACGCGTTTCATCGCTCCTTCGGCGATCGGCTCTGGCTGAACCTGGGGAGCGTGGGCCTGCCTTTCGACGGAGACAACCGTGCCCCTTATACGATCTTAGAATTGGCTCTTGGCAAATGGCACTTCGAGCGGCATCGGGTGGCCTACGACGTAGAGGCGGTGGTGTCCGACATCTTCGCCCAGGGTCTGCCCCACGCCCATAACCGGGCTCGCATCCTGCGGTCCGCCAGGTTCCACTAGGTTCAGGCAATCCAGAGGGCCAAAGCTCGGTCGGTAGCCGCCGCTGCCAGCTGCCATTACTAAAGAACTATCCTCTGTGGTCCGTTCTCTACAACAACCTGGCCCCGCAGTTGCCGCAGAATTTCACCCCTTTGGTGGGCTCACCACATTGTGGGCAGACCGACGGCGCGATCTGGGGGACCGGCATCCTGGCTCCGCACTCCTGGCAGAATTTCGTCCCCTCTGGCATGGCAGCACGGCAAGAGGGGCAGGCCACCGTTTTCTCTTGCCCCGACACCGGAATTACGCCGCCGCAGTCTGGGCAAAATTTCGTTCCCAGAGGCGATGCGGACCGACATTGCGGACAAACCAGGACCTCCGGCGCTCCAGCCGGGACCCTGGCGCCGCATGAGGGACAGAACACAGCTCCCTCGGCCACCAGCCTGCCGCACTGGGGACAGGCTTGCCCGCCTTTCGCCGCGGCCGGGATGCCCAGGCCGAAGGCGCTGGCGAGTCCGGTCAAGGTGCCCATCCATTTCTCCACCTCTTTCTGGCGTCGCCCGGAACACACCTCGCACTTACCCGCGGCAAAATCGAAGTTGGACACACATACCACCCGGGCACATGCTGAGCACTCCCGGAAATTGACCTGGACCTGCTGCCAGGCCTCGGCCAGCTCCCGTGGTGTCAAAGAGGTCCTGTCCGCTGCCGATGGCAAGCTGATGGGCGTGCTGGGAAACTCCCGCTCGCACATCTCGCACAAAAACCGGGCATGAGGGCCCTGACCGTCATTCTCGATCCGGTAGCTTGGCATGCGCATCTTCCCGCCTCCTTTTTGGCTAATTATACCAGAATAGTCAATTGCATTGGTTGCATCGCGACCCACCCTGTGGTAAGATTGCCAAGCTAGAGTTTTGAGATTCGAGGAGTAGACTAAAAGGTGCCGGACTCTGAGTTTTACCGCAAAACCGTCTTCGACAACGGACTACGGGTTTTGACCTCGGAGATGCCTCACACTCGTTCGGCCAGCATGGCCTTCTTCATCGGCGTGGGCTCCCGCTACGAGCTAGACGGACAGGGTGGCCTCTCGCATTTCCTGGAGCACATGCTTTTCAAGGGAACCGCCAAACGCCCTACCGCGAAAGATATTTCCGAGGCCATCGAGGGCGTGGGGGGGCTGTTGAACGCCGCCACCAGCCAGGAGACCACCGTGTATTGGGCCAAGGTCGCACAACCCCATTATGCCCTGGCCCTGGATGTATTGGTGGACATGCTCTTGAATTCGAAGATTGCCCCGGAGGAGATCGAGAAAGAGCGTAAGGTGATCCTCGAAGAGATCAAGATCATCTTTGACACCCCCAGCGACCTGGTAACCCTCCTGATCGACCAGGTGCTCTGGGGTGAACATCCCCTGGGCCGAGACATCGCTGGCACCAAAGAGACCGTATCGCGCTTTCAACGTGAAGATCTGTTAGCATATCTTGTCCGTCACTATTCCCCCGACACCACTGTGGTAAGTGTGGCCGGAAACGTCACTCACGACCAGGCAGTCGACAGCTTGCATCGAGCCCTGGGCGGCTGGCGGTCGTCCGCGGACGGAAGCTGGCAGGAGGTGAAGGACGTGCAGGCCGAGCCACGGCACCGAATCCAATATAAGGACACCCAACAGGCCCATATCTGTCTGGCCGTGCCCGGGCTCTCCCTCAACCATCCGGAGCGCTTCACCCTGGGGTTGCTGAATACCCTGCTAGGCGAGGGCATGAGCTCTCGGCTCTTTCAAGAAGTCCGCGAGAAACGGGGCCTGGCCTACGACGTGCATTCTTATGTAAACCGCTTTCAGGACACGGGGTCGGTGGTGGTCTATGCCGGCGTGGAACCAAATAAAGCGGTTGATACGATCCAGGCCATACTGGGTGAGCTGGCCCGCATGAAAGATGCGCCGGTCTCGCCGGAGGAGCTCTCCAAGGTCAAGGAACTCTCCAAGGGAAGACTGCTCCTGGGATTGGAGGACTCGCGGTCGGTCGCCTCCTGGCTCGGGAGCCAGGAACTCCTGTCTGACCGGATCTTGATCCCGGACGAGGTAGTCAAGAGAATCGAGGCCGTCACCGCCGACGACGTCCAGCGGGTAGCGAAGAGCCTCTTTGTCACTGAGAAGCTGAACCTGGCGGTGGTGGGCCCTCTGAAGAACGGCGACCGCTTCGCCAGGTTCCTAGCCCTCTAAACCCGCTGTTGCCGGCCATGGAGATCGAACGAAGATACCACTCCCAGGATTACGATCTCGCTCAGCTTGGTAAAGGTAGCCGGATGGCCAGGAGCAGGCGACGCCAGAACCACATGGCCGCCCTCTTCAAAGTATTGCTTGACGACCAACTGGCTCTCAGGTGACATGGCCACCACCAGGTCCCCATTTCTAGGGTGGCCAGCCAGGTCCACGACAACCGAGTCCCCGGGTCGAACGCCCAGGGGAGCGAGACACTCGCTCGCTCCCCTCACCCGCCATTGATCTGCCGGAGCAGCGCTGGTGCCGGGGCCTCGCGTTTGCGTTGCCATGCCCGTTTCTTTACTAGCAAAGAAGCTATCCTCTCTGGCACTTCGGACAGATATGCGTGCCCCGCCCACCCAGCTTGAGACGCTCTACGGCGGTGCCACACCGGGGACAGGGCTGACCGGTGCGGCGGAAGACCAGTAGCGTCTCACGGTTATTCCCCCGGGAGCCATCGGCATTTCGGTAGTCCACGAGGGTGGTGCCGCGGTTGGCGATGCTGGCAGCCAGGACCCGGCGAATGGCGCCATGCAGCCGGGGCGTCTCCTCCGGCGAAATGGACCGTGCCTCCCGGGCGGGGTGAATGCCGGCCAAAAAGAGAGCTTCGTCCACATAGATATTGCCCAGGCCGGCGATGAACTTCTGGTCTAAAAGCAGCGGCTTGATGCGGGCCTTGCGGTCTCTCAGGATCTCGGCCATCACCTCCACCGTGAAATCATCAGAAAGGGGCTCGACACCCAGCCTGCGGTGCAGTGCGCCGCACTCTCGCTCCCCCAAGAAGGCTATCCGTCCAAACTTGCGCACGTCGCCGAAACGCAGCTCCTGACCATCATCCAGGCTGAATACGACCTGGGCGTACTTGTCAATAGGCTCCCAGGGAGCCGACACGATCATGCGACCACTCAAACGCAAGTGCGCCGCCAACCTCCGGCCATTGGCCAGATCGATCAGCAGGTATTTACCTCTGCGCCCAACGCCACTTATCTTTTGTCCTTGCACGCCACGGGCGAACTCCTCCGGGGTAGCACCCTCCACTGCTTTGCCATAGAGCACCCGCACCTGAATAATGGTTCGTCCCAGGACCACCTTCTGCAAGTTGCGGGCTACGGTTTCCACTTCAGGCAGCTCTGGCATCTTTACAGCTCTCCCCAGCTCCTGCCGACTTTTATGTCTGCCTTCAACGGCGCATCGAGCTCTAACGCTTCTTCCATCCTGGCCTTGACCAGCTCTTTCATTATGTCTAGCTCGTCCTCCGGCACCTCGAAGAGCAATTCGTCATGCACCTGTAGCGTCATCTTGCTTCGCAGGCCCCGGCCCTGTATCGCCTTGTAGAGTCGGACCATGGCGATCTTAATGATGTCCGCCGCCGTACCCTGAATGGGCATATTGATAGCCTCGCGCTCGGTGGCTGCCACCAACTGCCGATTCGGTGACTTCAACTCCGGCAAGTACCTCCGACGCCCTAGAAGTGTAGACACGTAGCCCCTCTCGCGGGCTTCCTGCTTGGTGCGCTCCACGTACTCTTTGACCCTTGGATATTTGGCGAAATAGGCGGCGATGAATCTGGCCGCATCCTCCCGGGAGAGCTCGGTACGTTGGGCCAGGCCATAATCGGTGATGCCGTAGATCACGCCGAAGTTAATGGTCTTGGCTAGCCGCCGCTTGGCTGGGTCCACCTGATCCATGGGCACGCCGAACACCGTGGATGCCGTGGCAGCGTGGATGTCCTCGCCAGCGGCAAAGGCCGACAAGAGCCCGGGGTCTTGGGAGATGTGGGCCAGGATGCGCAGCTCGATCTGAGAGTAATCCGCCGCCAAAAGGTAGGGCGCGCCGTCCGAGGCGATGAAAGCCCGGCGGACCTGTTTGCCAATGTCCGTGCGGATAGGGATGTTCTGCAAATTCGGGTCGCTGGAGGAAAGTCGGCCAGTGCTGGTCACGGTCTGGTTGTATGAGGTATGCACCCGGCCGGTTCTGGGATTGACCAGGAGCGGCAGAGCATCGGCGTAAGTGGACTTGATCTTCACCAGTTGGCGGTATTCCAGGATCGAATCGATGATCGGATGAACGCCTCGCAGGCTTTCCAGCACCGCCACGTCGGTGGCGTAGCCGGTCTTTGTCTTCCCGGCCGAGGGCAGCCTCAGCTCATCGAACAGCACCGCTCCCAGTTGTTGGGTGGAGTTGACGTTGAAGGCATGCCCGGCAGATCGGTATATCTCGTTCTCCAGGAGCTGGAGGCGTTGGTAGAGCTCTCGGGACATCTGCTTGAGGAATTCAACGTCCAGGGCCACGCCGTCCAGCTCCATCCTCGCCAGCACCTCAACCAAGGGCATTTCCACCTCGGTAAAAAGCTGCCGAAGCCCCTGTTCCTGGAGCCTGGGCTCCAGGTATTCCTTAAGCCGATAGGTCATGGCGGCGTCAGCGCTGGCATAGGGAGCCACCGCCTCCACCGGCACATCGGCCATGGACAACTGCCTGGTGCCACCGCCTATAAGGGCGCTGATGGGCGTCATTTCCACGCCAAGCCTGGTGAAGGCTAAATCTTTTAACCCCAGAGCTTTCTCGTTCAAAAGATATGCCGCCACCATGGTATCGAAGGCCAGACCCTTAAGTTGCACGCCGTCCTGGGCCAACACCAGCATATCGTATTTGCCATTGTGGGCATACTTAGGGATTTTTTCCTCCTCCAGCACCGGTTTCAGCTTAGAGAGGGCCGGCTGTACCGGCAACTGCTGGTCCGTGCCCCGATGTCGCAAGGGGATGTAATAGGCTTCATTGCTACCCACCGCCACCGCCAGGCCCACCAGGTCGGCCAGCATGGCCTGCCGGCCGGTGCTCTCTACATCCACCGCAAAAGACCGGGCTTGGGCCAGCTTAGCGACCAACCCCTCCAACTCCGACCAGGAGTCCACAACGTGATATTGCACCAGCGACCTGGGACGAGCCCCCAGGGGCCCCGGCAGCGTTGCCACCGACCGAGGCGGTGCGGCGGGGGCCGGTTCGGCAAAAAGCTCCATCTGCAGAGGCACGGCCGGTGCCGCGGCCTCTTCTTTACTAGTAAAGAACGCTGCCTGGGGGGCGGCAGCCTCTTGCCCGGGTGGGAGCTTGCCCAAAAGGCTGGAGAACTCCAGCTCTCGCAACAACTCCACCGCCAGCTCCCGCTGATAGCCGCTAACATGGCAGGCGGCTAAATCCAGCTTCACTGGGGCATCGGTGACGATCGTTACCAGCCTTTTGCTAAAGGCAAGAGCCTCTCGTCCCGCCTCCAGCTTCTCCCTGGTTTTGGGATCCACCTGGTCCAGGTGCTCGTATATCCCCTCGATTGAACCGAACTGTTGCAACAACCTGGCAGCGGTTTTCTCCCCGATGCCCGCCACGCCGGGAACGTTGTCTGAGGCGTCGCCCTTGAGACCCTTGAAATCGATGAGCTGTTTTGGCTCCAACCCATAGCGCTCCCGTACCGCCGCTTCGTCATAGACCACGTACTCTGAGTACTTCCGGCCAGGCGTCATCACCTCCACCGAGCCGTCGATCAACTGCAGGGCATCGCTGTCGCCGGTGACGATCAGAGTCCGGATTCCCTCTTTGGTCCCCTGTGCCGCAAGGGTGCCTATGCAGTCGTCGGCTTCATACCCCTCCGCCTGAAACACGGCGATGTTAAGGGCCTCCACCACCTGGCGAACCCGGGCGAATTGTCTCGCCAGATCCTCCGGCATCTCCGGCCGCTGAGCCTTGTATCGGTCGAATTCCTCGTGGCGGAACGTCCTGCCCACGTCGAAGCTCACCGCCACGTAGTCAGGCTTTTCCTGAGCCAACACCTTGAGCAATGTCGAGGCGAAGCCGTATACTGCATTCACCTGCTCGCCCTTCGAGGTGGTCAGCGGAGGGATCGCATGATAGGCCCGGTGCACCAGGGAATTCCCGTCGAGCAACAACAGCTTTGCCATTTCACACCTTCGCCGGCTTTCTACTAGAAATACCTAAAAGCCCCTTATTGGGCATACACAAAAGGCAATCATAACTTGCTCAGTTTAACACGCTCGGCAAAAGCCTGTCAATTGGCACTGGCGTCGGGGTTGTGGTATAATACGGCGGTTTTCGCGGATGGTGCTCCATGCAGCCGGTAATGGAATTCTTCCTGGACGACGTCGTGCAGTTACGAAAAAGCCATCCTTGTGGCAGTGACCAATGGCTGGTAGTGAGACTGGGCGCTGACATTGGCCTGAAATGTTGCAAGTGCCAGCGCCGCATTCTGCTTCCCAGAAGCACCCTGGAGCGCCGTATCAAGAAATTCATATCTCGTGGTCCCGGGCACACGTCCAGCATGGACGCTGCTGCCGGGAACAAATAGGTGATCTTAGAACCAATGGCAGTACACACCATACTTCATGCCGAGAACTCACTGTTGCGACGGAAATCGCAAAAGGTAAAACACTTCGATCAGTCCTTACAAAAGCTCATCACCGATATGGTGGATTCCATGCATGCGGCCAGTGGTCTGGGACTGGCTGCACCTCAGATCGGGGTGCCCCTCCGCTTGGCCGTAGTTGAGGCTCCCCTCAGCGATGAGACAGAGGACGCCCCAGTGAAGACCCGTCTCTACGTCCTGGTTAACCCGGAGATCCTGCACGCTGAGGGTGAGGATATCAGGGAGGAGGGTTGTCTAAGCCTGCCTCACTACTACGGTGAGGTCAAGCGCGCGCAGACAGTGGTCGTCAGGTGCCAGGATCGCCGGGGCAGAACGGTCAAGATCAAGGGCTCCGGGATCCTGGCCCGGGCTTTGCAACACGAGGTAGACCACCTGAACGGCATCCTCTTTGTGGACCGCCTGGAGGACATCGAGAGCCTGCGCTACCAGCCGCCGCAAGAGCAAGGGAGAGCTGAGACGGGTCTTTAAGACCAGTTCTTTCTATAGCTAACGCACTAAATGCTTTCATTGTCATTGTGAGCCCAATTGTGCAGCACGTTCCAGTCTTATGTCACGCTCAGCGAAGCGAAGCGTCTCCCGGCGAAAGGAGAGATTCTTCGCTTCGCTGCAGGCTCGCGGCACCAATGAAGGAACGACCTTGATGTCAGCGAACATGAATACTCTAGCACAGGTTTGCCGACATGAACAGAGCGCATTTTCATGCTTGGTGGTGCCCCGCCGGGCATGTAGACTGCGCTCAGAATGGAAGACTCTTGAGATCGCTTCGTCGCCCCGCTTCCCGCGATGACGCTTCATTTAATGCGCTTGTATTAGTAAAGAGCGGGTACAGTACCCGCCCTTTCTTTGCTGGTAAGGAAGTCGATTTCCTTACCAGTAAAGGAAATCGACGACCACACTCAACGAGGAGACGGTCAAGCCAATGAAGATCCACGAATATCAGGCGAAACAGCTCCTGGCTCGCTACGGCATCCCTGTTCCGCCCGGCGAGGTAGCGTACAGCCCCGGACAAGCTCGCGACATCGCCCGGCGCTTGGGATGCCCAGTTGTAGTGAAGGCCCAGGTTCTGGTGGGCGGGCGAGGCAAGGCCGGGGGAGTCAGGCTGGTTAGCCCCCCGGACGATGC
>DYIS01000066.1 GCA_020723545.1 Ktedonobacter racemifer | reverse complement strand
TTCACCTGGAAGGTGTACCAGCTAGGATTCACCCTATGAAAGTGCCTGGTCAACAAGCTGCGTCCAGCGTTTCCATGAAGGCCTGGATGCGGGTCTTAACCTGCTCCTCGGAGTAGGCTCGGGAATCGCACATATCGGCCTCGATGATCACGCCGGGCACCCCGCTACGCTGGCTCACCTGGCGCATGATGTCGTACTGGCCCAACGAGTAGGGCTTGCAGGAGCGGTTGGAATGCATCACAAAGCCGTCCGCCGAAAAGCGTTGGATGAGATCCAATAGCAGTTGGCACCGGTACTCCAGGCTCTGATTGAGGAATACGCTGGTGTAGGTGCGTGCCAGGCATTCGAAGGGCTCGCCCGCCTGGAGCTGCATAGCCCAGCCGCCGGTGTAGGTGTCGGCCACGAAGCAGGCACCCCGATCCACGAAGTAGCTGTAGAAACGATAGAGCCGGTACCAGATGGCGATGTTGTCCCAGACCAGACGGTAGCGCTCCTGGGGTATGGCGCCGATTCCCTGCTGAACCCTCCCCTGTACCTCGGCGTGCAACTTGTGATAGAAGCCCAGCGCCTCTTTCGTGCCCCGGAGCACCACTATGGGCGCCATGTTAATGAAGAGGTCCGGGGCATTCAGCGGCGAGGGGCGGGCCCGGCAGAGTTCGCGGATCTCCTGCCAGAGAGCGGTGGCCTGATTCGAGTAGCCGATGATCTCCTTTAGCTTGTTCTGATCGAGCCGGCGGCCGGTATGCTTTTGAACGAACCTGACCAGTTCTTGGAGCTGCGCGGCGACGTACTGGATCGAGTATTCGGTTAACTGATCGTGGATAAAGGGTGTATCCAGGACAAAGAGTGGTGTGTCATAGAAACGGCTGGCGACCTCGTACCATTTGAGGACCGTGCCGCAGATGTTATTGCAGCAAACCAGCAGGTTCGGCCTGGGCAGCCCGCCTAGCGGGGCCTTCTTGCCCTGGCTCATCATGCCCACGCTGCTTCGGGCATAGGAACACAGGTCCCCTGAATAGCCCTGGGCTTCAGCGGCCTCGCACAGGGCCACCGCTTCACCCCGGGCGCCGCAAAGGGCACCGTAGTTCTCAGGATAGACCGGGAAAACGTCCATGGCCCGCAAGAGCTCCACCGGCGCGCCGCTGGTGACCCAGGCCAGGGGTCGGCCAAAGCGGAAGTACCTGGCTTTGGCATAGTGCCTTTCCATTAGCCCGGTCAAGTCTTCGGCACACTTTAGCTTCTTGTATCTCTTCTCAGTCATCCTTGCCTCTGCCCACTCCTGTTTACTGGTAAGAGATCATCTCCAGGAAAGCCTGTATCCTGGTCCTCATCTGTTCGCCCGACACCATCTGCTCGGTTTCCAGTAGCAGGTATGGCACCCCGGCTTTGTCCAGGGCCTGGGCCAGCGGCGGGTAGTCCCAGGCGTGAGGATCGCAGAACTTGGGCAGCACAAACACCACGCCTTCGGCCCGCTGCGCTTTAATCAGGCTAATCAAATCCTCGCTCCGGCGGGGCAGGGAGCCAGCCTTGCAGGGGCAGGGCCGGCGTTCCAGGTACCTTCGGGCCAGGGCCTGGACTGGGTTGCCTTCCTCGCTGACCGGCGTTTCGAAGTATCGGCTGCCAGTGCAAACGTCGTCGACCACCACCTGCCCTCCCAGGCTATGGATTAGCTCAAGAGGGGAAGGGTCGTCGAGGTAGGGACCGGCCAGGATTAGCCGTGGGCGGCGAGAAGCCAGAAGGGAGTAGGGGCGCAATTCAATTGCGCCCCTACTGACGGCATTCTCCCCTCGTGGCTCATTCTTTGCCAGCAAAGAAGGGTCCATTGCCAGCAGCATCTCCGCCAGCAGGTCGTTAAATTCCTCCTTGGGCATGAGGGTGGAGGCCCGCAGGGTATCAAAATAGGTGGTGGCGGAGATTTGCTCGCGCCGGAGGGAGAGCTGGCGAAGCAGTTGGCGCGTCCGGTTGTGCAGCCTGATACTATCCCTCAAGGCTTCGTCGGTCACGCTGACACGAAACCAGTCTTCCAACCGGCGCAGGAACCGCCGCAGCTCGGCCATCAGGTAGCTCTGGGCGTGGGGGCTGTCACCCGTCACCGGCTGGACGATGGTCATCACGAAAAGCTCCGGGAAGTTCACGCGCCAGATGTCGGCCAGGCATTGGATGGTATCGCAGGTGTGGGGGAAGACCACGCCCTCCAGAAAGCCCAGCTTGCCGGCCAGGGCCTGATCGAGAGCCGATCGGGCCAGGGCGCAACAGTAGCTTTGTAGCTTTGCGTCGGCGTGAGTGATGGCGTCGTTGGCCTTAAGGAGGCGGACCGGTGTGAAACCGGCAGCGTGAAGGATCTCCTCGGGGACATAGGTACACAGGTAGCCAATGGCGCGGCGGTTGGGGTAGCGGGCCGGCCAATCACGGCAGGAATCCAGGAAGGGGTGGGCCATCACTTTGCTCCCCAAATTGTGCTAGCTAGAGAGCTGGGGTGCGGCGGTGCGTGGGTGCTCCTCCCTGCCAACTTGCTCCCCTGCCTCCGTGCTCAACTCCTACCTGCTATCTGCCATCCGCTATCTGCTATCTGCTACCTGCCTTCGGGCGGCCATCAGGGTGTTTCTCATGAGCATGACATTGGTCAAGGGCCCGGTTCCGCCGGAGACGGGGGTGATGGCCGAGGCCACCTCGGCAGCCGAGTCGAAATCCACGTCGCCCACCATCTTGCCCTCGACGAAATTGACGCCGAAGTCGATGACGATGGCCCCGGGCTTGATCATACTGCCGTCGATCAGCCTGGCCTTGCCCACCGCCGCCACCAGGATGTCCCCTTCCCGACAGACAGCCCCCAGGTCTACGGTCCGGGAATGGCAAATAGTCACCGTGGCGTGTTGGTGCAGCAAGAGAAAGGCCATGGGCTTGCCCACGATGTTGGAGCGGCCCACCACCACCGCTCGCTTGCCTTTGAGCTCTATGCCGTGGCGGCGCAGCATCTCCATGCCCCCGGCGGGGGTGGCCGGCGCAAAATAGTCGCCGGTGCCCTGCATCAAAAGCCCCGCGTTCACCGGGTGCACGCCATCCACGTCCTTGGCTGGCGACAGGGCCGCCAGGACCGCCTCAGGGTTGACCTGTTTGGGCAGTGGCTCCTGCACCATGATGCCACTCGTGGCCTTGTCCCGGGAGAGCCTCTTGACCAGGCTCACCACCTTGGCCTCGGGGGTATTTTCGGGAAGCGCATAGAGGGCGAATCCCATGCCCGCTGCCTCAAAGGACTTAGCGATCTGCCGGGCATAGCTCACCGAAGCCGGATCTTCTCCCGCCCGCAGCACGGCGATGGCCGGGACGAACCCGTGCTGCTCCCTAAAGGCGGCTACCTCGGCGGCGATCTCGCCTCTCATCGTGGCGGCCAGGGCTTTGCCATCGAGAATGGTTGCGGTCATCGTCATGCTCCTTCTACAGCCTGCCCTCGACAACCTTGATGACCGCTTTTTTTTGCCTGGAGCGGCCCTTCGTGAGAGCCTTGAGCTGGCGACGGCTTCGGCGGACGAACTGCTGGTCCTTGATAGTCCCCAGGTTGATCATTACGTTCATGGCCGCCGCCCTAAGCCCAGCCTCGGCCAGAAGCGCCCCCACCCCGATGTCGGAGATGGCAGCGGTGCTGCCCTTCTCGGCACCAGGGATGCACAGATCCATTACTGCCGTGCATTGCCGCGCCACCTCGAACGGCACGTCCGTGGCCTCTATGAGGGCCTTCTGGATGGCCGCCGACCGGGCCTTTCTCCCCTCGTCGGTGGCCTTTGGGAGCTTGTAGGCGGCGGAGAGCTTGTTGTAGGCCTGGACGTCGGCGTCCACCAGGCCGGTGAGCTCCGCCCTCAGGGCCTCGGACTGCTCCAGGAGGGCCTTCATGTCGAGCTCCACGTCCTTGTACTTCTCCTTGCCAATGGTGAGGTTACACACCATGCTCACCAGGGCCGCGCCCAGGGCCCCGGCGATGGCGGCCACGCTGCCTCCTCCCGGTGCCGGAGCGCTGGAGGCCAGCTCGTCCAGGAATTCGCCCAGTCTCTTCTCGGAAAACATCTCGTCTCCTTCGCCAATAAAGAATTATGGGGAAACCAGTGGCTGATGGTGGCCTGCCATCTGCCATCGGCCATCTGCTATTAGCTATCTGCCAGCTGCCACCTGGGCCAGCAGTCGCTCCGGGCTCACGAAGTGCTTGAGCAAGCCCAGGGCCTTGGGGTCCAGCCCATAGGCCAGGCCCATCAGTTGGGTGAAATAGATTATGGGCAGGTCGTAGGCCAGGCCCCACTTCTTGGCCATGTGCTCCTGGCGCGTGTCCAGGTTGATATGGCACAGAGAGCAGCCCACCACAATGGCCTGGGCACCTACGTCCCGGGCGTTCTGCAGTATCTTGCTGCTGAGCCTCATCGCCGTTTCCGCTCTGGTCAGGGCCAGGCTCCCGCCGCAACAATCGGTCTTGTAGGACCAGTCCAGGGCCTCGGCACCCAGGGCCTCCACCAGGCGGTCCATACGCATAGGGTATTCGGGGTGATCGGCCTGGGTCACCTCCGGGCGCCTGGTCAAAAGGCACCCGTAGTAGCAGACCACCTTCATGCCGGTTAGCGGGCTTTTCACCGCCGCTCTGATGGCCGGGAGGCCAATCCTGGACAAGAACACATCCAGGAGATGGGATACCTTTATCTGTCCATCATAGGAATACCCCACCTCTTCCGCCACTTTGGCCTTGAGCCCGGGCTCTCGCTGTACGTCGTAGACTGCGGTCTTGAAACGGGAGAAGCAGGCAGCGCAAGGCATGGTCACCTCGTCGTTGCCGCCCTGAGCCACCAGGGCCAGGTTCTTCATGGGCTGAACCGTGGCGAACTCGTGGGACACGGCGTGGCCCGGGGAGCTGCCACAGCACACCCACCCCTTGGGCTCCCGAAGCTCCAGGCCCAAGAGCCCGGCCACCGCCCGGGTGGACATGTCGTACTCCACACCGGTGGAGTGCAGAGAGCAGCCGGGGAAGTAAGCCACGGAGTTAGCCCGAAGGCTGGGAGGGGGCGCAGGCCGGCGACTCCTGGCATAACGCGCGATGCTGGGGAGAGCTTTCAGCTTCCCCCTGGCCAGGAGCTTCAGGCCCAGATCTACGTCTTCGGTGAAGTTCATGGTCCGCAGCTTCGACTCGCCCAGGACGCCCAGCTCGTACAACCGCCCGAAGAGCTGCATGGAGCGAACGCCAGCCTGGTTGAAAATGGACACCGCCGGGATCCTGGCTTTGATTCCCCGAGCCTGGGAGGTGATCTTCAGGAAATCCATGATCCTGGGTATGTCTATGTTCTGCGGGCAGCGGGTCACGCAGGTCTGGCAGGAGGCGCAGATCCACGGGGTGATGCTATCCAGGGCGCGCTGGTCGCGCCCCAGTTGCAGGGAGCGCATCACCTGGTTGGGAACAAGGTCCATCTCATCGGCCACCGGGCAGCCCGAGGTGCACTTCTTGCACTGGTAGCAGAGATATACGTTCTCGCCCAGCTCGCCTCGGATGGCCCCGGCCAGTTGTTTACCAGTAAAAGCCATACCCTCGACTCCAGAAATTGGGGATAAGCGGGCATCCCCCTTACAAATTAGAACGCGGGCCTGGGCAGAAGGCCAGCCTTTTTGGTGATCTCTGGCACCGCCTCTTCCCATTCCACCGCCATGATGTGCACGCCGGCCACGCCCTGGATCTCGCGCACCTGGTTGATGACGTCCACGCAGATCTGGATGCCCTGGGCCTTGCGCTCTTCCTTGGGGGCCCTCTCCATGCGCTCTACGATCTCGTCGGGCACGTCCATGCCCGGCACCTTGTCCCGCATGTACCTGGCTACCGCTGGGGACTTGAGGGGGCTCACGCCGGCCAAGATCTTGACCTGCTGGTGCAGCCCCAGCTCCCGTACCATCTTCATCCACTCGACGAATTTAGGGACGTTGTAAATGATCTGGGTCTGGATGAAGTCGGCACCAGCCTTCACCTTCTTGGCCAGGCGCAAAGCCCGGAAATCGAAGGGGTCGGCGAAGGGGTTCTCGGCAGCGCCCAGGAAGAAGCGGGGCTCCAGGGCGATGTCCTCGCCGCACTGGAACTTCTTCTCGTCCCGCATGGCTCGCATCATCTGTACGAGCTGGATGGAATCCAGGTCGAAGACGTTCTTAGCCTGGGGGTGATTGCCGAAGACCTGGTGGTCGCCAGTGAGACACAGAAGGTTCCGGGCGCCCAGGGCATAGGCACCCAGGAGATCGCTCTGCATGGCGATGCGGTTGCGGTCCCGGCAGGTCATCTGGATGATGGGCTCCAGGCCCAGTTGCACCAGAATGGCCCCGGAGGCGATGCTGGACATGCGGACGATGGACGTCTGGTTGTCGGTGATGTTGACGGCATCCACGTAGCCCTTGAGGATCGCGGCCTTCCTCTTTATGACTTCGGCGTCGGCGCTCTTGGGTGGGCCCAGCTCACCGGTGACGGCGAAGGCGCCGCTCTCGAGTATCTTCGAGAGAATGCTTTCCGCTTTCACTAATAACCCTCCCTGACCATCTGGCTCACGGCCAATACGATTGGCCTGCTACCCGCTAAAGGAACAGGGGAGCCGAGAACTCCTCTATAGGGGTGCTAGAGTGCTCCCCTCGCTCCCTTGCTCATCTGCTCCCATGCTCAGGTGCTCCCCTGCTCCCATGCTCAAAGGGCGCAGGTCTTCCCGGACGATGCGCTTTGGCCCCCCCGCCCGGCCGGTGGACCAGTCCTTGGGCGGCATGATCTCCAGCATGTTATCAAGCAGGCCCAGTTCCTTAAGCCGTTGGTAGATCTGGTCCCAGGCGCACTCCACGTCGTCGGAGATCTCGCACTTGCCGTCGTGGGAGCCGCCGCAGGGGCCGTTCAAGAGGCTCTTGGAGCACCTGGCGATGGGGCAGATGCCGCCGGTCTTATCCAGGACGCAGTTGCCGCAGGCAGCGCAGTTCTCCTTCCAGACCCCTTGCTCCACCGGGTAGCCCAGGAAAGCGGTGTTGAGCCCGGGGAGCAGGCGCTTGCCCCGGAAGCGCTCGGCCATAGTCTGCACGCCGATGCCGCAGGCCAAAGAAAGCACAACGTCCGCCTGCTGGACCTGCTCGGCGATGGCCTCAATGTATTCCCACTCGCACTGGCGCTGGACGGTGGCCTCCCGGATGTCCTTGGGATCTCCGTCCACCTGAAAGGCCATGCGCAGAGAGGAGGCCAGGATGCCCACCTCTTTTTCGCCACCGGCGAAGCAAACGGTGACGCAGGTGCCGCACCCGGCGATGAGCACTCTTTGATAGTTGGCCAGAAGGCCCTTGATCTCCTCCAGAGGCTTTTGCTGGGCAATGATCATGCCTGGTCCTCCCTATTTCACTTGCAGCCGATCATGTCGCAGAGGGTCTCGGCTGCCCCGCAATGCTCGCATTCGATCTGAAAAGTGGTATGCTCGATGTGATACTTGCGCTCCAGCAGTTCCCGCACCTTGGCCAGGATCTGGCTGGAGCCGGTAATCATCATGTCGTCGATCAGGATGTGCCCGCTCATGGCATAAAGGCCGGAGGTGATGCTCCACACGTGCACGTCGTGGAGGTCGCGAACCCCCTCCACGCCCAGCACGTCCTCCACCATCTCCGGCAGGTCCAGGGACTTGGGCGTGGCCTCCAGGAGGATGTCCACCGACTCCGTGATCAGGCGGAGGGCCCCGAAGATGATCAATAGCCCGATGCCCACGCTCAGGAGCGGGTCGATGAGATACCATCCGGTAAAGATGATCACCAGGCCACCGATGATTACGCCCACCGAGGAGACCGCATCCCCCAGCACGTGGAGCATGGCCCCCCGGATATTCAGGCCCCCGCCGGCGTCGCCCAGGAGCCAGGCCGCCAGGAGATTCCCCAGGAGACCGATGGTGGCTATGACGAACACCTCCAGGCCCTTGACCGGTACCGGGGCCTGCAGGCGGTGATAGGCCTCGTAGAATATCACGAGCGAGACAACGACCAGGGTCACCCCGTTGGCCAGGGCTGACAGGATCTCCAGCCGGTAGAATCCGAAGGTCCGGCGGTGGGTGGCAGGCCGGGTGGCGAAGCGGGCCGCCAGGTAACTGAACACGAGAGCCACCAGGTCGGTCAGCACGTGGCCGGCGTCGCTCAAGAGGGCCAGGCTATTGGCCAGGAAGCCACCCACCACCTCGGCCACCAGGATCCCGGCGGTGACCAGCAGGGCTATGGCCAGGCGTCGTTGCCCCAGGAGGCGTTCTTTACTGGCAAAGGACTGGCCGTGGCTATCCATCGACGCCTGCCCCTATTTCTCTTGCAGCCGACCTTGCGGCAGAGGGTCTCGGCAGCACCTTTTTTAACGGCGTGGGGCCTAAGGCTCTCACTTTTTCCGTCATCTCCCGGGCGATCTGGGCGAACCTGGGCCCCTCCGCTGAGGACAGGTTATACATCTTAAGGCGCCCGCCGCCGATGCCGATCTGGTCCAATAGCCCCTTCAAGTACCTGACTCGCCGTTTGGCGCTCACATTACCTTCCAGGTAATGGCATTGGCCCTCCAGTCAGCCTGCCACGAAGACGCCGTCAGCGCCCTGCTCGAAGGACTTCAGCACGTAGAGGACGTCCAGCTTGCCGGTGCACGGCAGCTTGATGATCTTCACGTTGGGCGGGTAGGAGAGGCGCATCACCCCGGCCAGGTCTGCGGCGGCGTAGGCGCAGTAGTGGCAGGCGTAGGCGACGATCTCCGGCTCGAATTCGCCTGAGTTCATGCACAGACCTCCGCGAACAGGGCCTCGGTCTTGGCCAGGACCTGCTCGTCGCGATAGTGTAAGAGCTGTATGGCCTTGGCCGGGCATTCCGCGGCGCACACCCCGCACCCCTGGCACTGGGCCACGGCGATCTCGGCCGCCCCCAGGAGGCCGCCCGCGCCGCGTTTCTCCGGACTGATGCGGGGCACCTTATAGGGGCATACACGCACACAGGTGAGGCAGCCCACGCACCTGGTCTCGTCCACCACCGCCACCACGCCGCCCACCATGAGCTGGGGCTTGGAAAGGATCGTGGCGGCCCGGGCCGCCGCGGCGTAGCCCTGGGCGATGGACTCGCTCAAGAACTTGGGATAGTGAGCCGAGCCACAGAGGAAAATGCCTTCCGAGCCGAAGTCCACCGGCCGGAGCTTCACGTGGGCCTCCAAGAAAAAGCCCTCCCGGGTCTGCGGTATCTTGAGCAAGGGCGCGAAACTGTCGGCGCCCTCTGAGGGCACCAGGGCAGTGGTGAGCACCAGGAGGTCCGCCGAGAGTTCCAGCTCCTCCCGGAGCACCGGGTCGGTCACCTTCACCGTGAGCCGACCAGCGGATTCAGCCACCTGGGGTGGGGCGGCATCGGTGTAGCGCACGAAGATGATGCCCTTCTCCCGGGCCTGGGTGTAGAGCCTTTCCCGGAACCCATAGGTTCGGATGTCTTTATAAAGCACATAGATGGTAGCCTGAGGGGTTAGCTCCTTGACCTTCAACGCATTGTTGATGGCCACGGTGCAGCACAGGCGGCTGCAGTACCACTCTTTGCCCGGCCCTGGACCAACACACTGGATCATCACGACGTCCTGGGCCCGGGTCAGGGAGGCCGGGCCCAGGGCGATGCGCTCCATGAGGTCTTGCTGGGTGATGACCTGGGGCGCCTGGCCCAGCAGGTATTCCTGACCCCGGTACTCTCTGGCACCGGTGGCCACAATGGTGACGCCGTGGCCGATCTCCACCTTTTGGCGGTCGCCATTGGAGGAGCTGCGGCCGGTGAGCACCGTGCTCTGGAAGTTACCCACGAAGCCGGAGGTATCCAGGACCTCGGAGTCCTTGAAGGCCCGGATGAGCGGGTGACTTTCCACGTCCCGCACCAGGCGCTCCAGGAACTCCCGGGTCCCGGCCCCCTGGAGGGAATAGGGCAGGTGCCTCAGGTGGCCGCCCAGCTCCTTCTCCCGTTCTACCAGGGAGACGGCGAAGCCCTGGCCGGCCAGGCTCAAGGCAGCGGTCAGCCCTGCCGGGCCGCCGCCGATTACCAGGGCCTGGTGTTGCAACTCCATGGGCTCCCGGTGCAGCGGCTGGAGCAGCCGGGCCCGGGCCACGGCCATGCGCAACAGGTCCATGGCCTTAACCGTGGCCTCCCGGGGTTCCTTAGAGTGCACCCAAGAGCACTGGTCCCGGATGTTGGCCATCTCAAAATAGTACGGATTCAGCCCTGCCTCCCGCATGGCCTCCTGGAAGATGGGCTCGTGGGTGCGCGGCGTGCACGCGGCCACCACCACCCGATTCAAGCCCAGCTCCACAATCTTCAGCTTGATGTTCTCCTGGGTATCCTGGGAACAGGTGAAGAGGTTGCGCTGGGCGTGGACAACCCCCGGCAGGGCCTTGGCGTATTCCACCACCTTCTCCACGTCTACTACGCCGGCGATGTTGGAGCCGCAGTGACAGACGAAGACCCCCACCCGAGGCTCCTGGCCAGACACGTCCATCTCCGGCGGGTATTCCTTAGGCTTCACCAGGGTGCCCCGGGCCGGGGCCAGGAGGGCCAGGGCATTGGCCGCGGCGCCGGAGCCCTGTGTGACGCTATCCGGTATGTCC
>DYIS01000065.1 GCA_020723545.1 Ktedonobacter racemifer | reverse complement strand
AAAAAGAACGTACTGGTACGTTTCTTCAACGAGACCAAGTCAGAGCTAAATAAAGTCAAGTGGCCATCCCGGCGCGAGGCCACGAACCTGACCGTGATCGTGGTGGTTACCTCGGTGGCAGTGGGCGCTGGTCTGGGCATCATAGACTACATCTTCGAAAAGCTCATTTTCTTGATTATCCCAAGGTAGCCGGTGCCAGACAGCGGTAGCGTGTTCGCCCTCGGAAGAGGGCTTGATTTTTGTTTGGTGTGAGTGATGGAAGAAGCAGAGCGGCGCTGGTATGTGATCCACACGTACTCGGGCTACGAGAACAAGGTAAAAGCGAACCTGGAGCATCGCATCGCCACCATGGATGCAGCCGACAAGATCTTCGAGGTAATCATCCCCTCCGAGGAAGAGGTGGAGATCAGGGAAGGTCACAAGCAGACGGTGCAGCGGAAGATCTTCCCTGGCTACGTCCTGGTGGAGATGATCATGTCCCCGGACTCCTGGCGGGTGGTCCGGGAGACCCCGGGCGTCACTGGCTTTGTGGGATCCGGCAGCAAGCCTACACCCCTGGAGGACGAGGAGGTCAAGGCCATCCTTCGACAGATGAGGGTGGGAGAGGCCCCCAAGGTCCGAGTGGGCTTCAGCGTGGGCCAGAGCGTGAAGATCATCGACGGGCCGTTCGTCGAGTTTATGGGCGTGGTGGACGAGATCAACGCCGAGAAAGGCAAGATCAAGGTGTTGGTGTCCATGTTCGGCCGCGAAACACCGGTGGAGCTCGACTTCTCGCAGGTCGAACGCCTGTAGCAACTCGTGCCGTCACTCATCACTCATTGACTCATCGCGCGTCAACTCAACTCAGGAGATACTGATGGCCAAGAAAGTCAAGGCAATAGTCAGGCTGCAGATCCCTGCGGGAAAGGCCAATCCGGCCCCGCCCGTGGGTCCGGCCTTGGGTCAGCACGGCGTTAACATCATGGCCTTCTGCAAGGAATACAATGAGCGCACGGCTGGACAGGCCGGCCTGGTGATCCCGGCCGAGATCACCATCTACGAAGACCGTTCGTTCACGTTTGTCACCAAGACCCCGCCGGTGGCTGACCTGTTGAAAACCGCCCTCAACATCGAGAAGGGCTCGGCCACACCCAACCGCCAGAAGGTGGGCTCCATCAGCCGGGCCAGGCTGCGAGAGCTGGCCGAGCTGAAGATGAAGGATCTGAACGCGTTGGACCTGGCTGGCGCCGAGCGAATGATCGAGGGCACCGCCGGGAGCATGGGGATTGAAATCAAGGACTAGGGGTTATCTCCCATTTCGTGGAAGGGCCGCAGGCCCGCTAATACCACAAGGAGACTGAAAATGGCAAAGCACGGAAAGAAATACGTTGAGGCAGCCAAACTGGTGGATCCCAGGAAAGCGTACAGCCCGCTGGAGGCCCTGGCTCTAGCCAGAAAAACGTCTACCACGAAGTTCGACGCCACCGTGGAGGCCCACTGGCGGTTGGGGGTGGACCCCAAGCACGCCGACCAGCAGGTTCGCGGGGTGGCCACCCTGCCCAACGGCACGGGCAGGCCGGTGCGAGTGCTCGTCTTCGCTCAGGGCGAGGGCGCCAGGATCGCGGAGGAGGCGGGGGCCGATTTTGTGGGCTCTGACGAGATCGTCAAGCGCATCGAGGAGGGCTGGGTGGATTTCGATGTGGCCATCGCCACACCGGACATGATGGGCAAGGTGGGCAAGCTGGGCAAGGTCCTGGGACGCCGGGGGCTCATGCCCAATCCCAAGTCGGGGACCATCGCCCAGGCGCCAGACTTGCCTCGGCTGATCAAAGAGGCGAAGAAGGGCCGGGTGGAATTCAAGGTCGACAAGTCATCCAACCTGCACGTGCCCATCGGCAAGGTTAGCTTAAACGAGCAGCAGCTTCTGGAGAACCTGGCCTCCCTGGTGGAGGCGGTGATCAAAGCCAAGCCCTCGGGTGCCCGGGGGCAGTACGTGCAGAACATCGTGCTGACCACCACCATGGGCCCAGGTATCAAGCTGGACCTGCAGCCAACCCTGGCACTGACGGTGGCGTAGCGCGCCCGCACATCAAAATCGAATAACCCGGTGCCATAGACAGCAGGCGTGCTTCGTGCACTTAATCGAGGGGCCTGCCGAGGCGAGAACTGGTAAGAGCTGGAACGGGTTTCAGCGCTTTCGGGTCTTTGTGTCGGCATGGCGCAAAGGCCCGTTCGTTTTTTGGAGGATAATAGGTTAGAGTTAGGGGTCTACCCTTAATCCCTGTGAAAGGTGTTGAAAAAGACCGTCGCAATACCCGGTACCGAACGCTCCCTACGAATGCGAAAAGGTAGCTCAACACACACCGGTTGAGGAGGAGGTGAGGAGTTTGAAGAAAAGCAAAAAGTTCGAGACAGTGGAGAACCTGACCGCCAAGCTTCAAAAGAGCCAGGCGGCGATCATCACGGACTACCGGGGCCTGACGGTGGCCGAGGTCGGCGAGCTGCGCAGCCAGCTCCGGAAGCTGAACGTGGACTACAACGTCACCAAGAATACCCTGCTGCGCATGGCCTCGCGGCGACTGGGGCTGGGCGCGTTGGAAGGCGTCCTGGAGGGGCCTACGGCCATCGCCTTCTGTTACGGCGATGTAGTGGCGCCGGCCAAGGCCTTGAGCGAGTATGCCCGGGCATCCAAGGTCTTCTCGTTGAAGGCCGGCTTTATGTCCGGACAACTGCTCTCGACCGCTCAGGTGACCGAGATGGCCTATCTGCCGCCCAAGGAGACCCTGATGGCCCGGGTCCTGGGTGGGATCCAGGCCCCAGCCTCAAACGTGTTGGGCATGCTGAACGCTCCGGTCAGCGGCCTGCTCACGGTCCTGCAGGCCCGGGTGGGGCAACTCCAGGGCGCGTAAGGTCCAGGCAGTGCCTGATCGGCACTTTTACTAAAAAAGCACAGCCCCAGTGCCCATCTTTATGTGAGGATGGAGTGTAGGTTGGCTGTCGAAACCTACTCGTCCCCGGTAGGCGACCAGTTCTTTGCTGGTAAAGAAACTGAGACGAAAGGCGACATGAGAGGAGGTGAAATGTAAATGTCTAAGAAGATCGATGAGTTGGTGGAGGAGATCGGCAAGCTGAGTCTCCTGGAAGCCAGCGAATTGGTGAAGGCCCTGGAGTCCAAATTCGGGGTCTCGGCCGCTGCCCCTGTGGCGGTGGCGGCTGCTCCGGCCGCCGCTGCGGCACCCGCCGCCCCTGCGGTCGAGGAGCAGACCGAGTTCTCCGTCATCCTGAAGGAGATCGGCCCCAACAAGATCAACGTGATCAAGGTGGTGCGCGAGGTCACCAGTCTGGGCCTGAAGGAGGCCAAGGATCTGGTGGAGGCCGCTCCCAAGGCGGTCAAGGAAGCGGTCAATAAAGAGGAGGCCGCCGCCATCAAGGCCAAGCTGGAAGGTGCCGGTGCGGTGGTAGAGGTCAAGTAGCACCATCGCTGCTCGGCTCTGGTGCGAAAAGCCGCCGGGGCGAAACGCAGCCTGGGCGGCTTTTCGCACTTTCGTGTACAAAGCACCCCTTTTTTGCTATAATGGCCGTCGAGGAACCTGGCCTCCCCTGGGTGACACGGCCATCGAACCATGGTGTAATGAGACGAATTCTACCGCTGGCCCTGGCCATGGCCAGTGCTCTTAACCTGGGTTTTGGTCCCCCGGTCCTGACGTCGTCGGAAGGACAAGGCTCCGCCCTCAGCCCATACCAGATCCGGGGGATCGGCAAGCTGGCTCCACCCCAGGTCAAGGCCCAGGCGGCCATCCTGGCCGATGCCGCCAGCGGCCGGGTGCTCTATGAGAAAAACGCTCACCGGCGCATCTCCATCGCCAGCACCACCAAGATCGTCACGGCCATAGTCGCTATCGAAAAAGGCAACCTGAGCGACCAGGTGCCGGTGAAACGCGACGTCGTGGTGGAAGG
Organism: Ktedonobacter racemifer; assembly: GCA_020723545.1. Taxonomy (GTDB): domain Bacteria; phylum Chloroflexota; class DTOL01; order DTOL01; family JACQYG01; genus JACQYG01. Next base: position 6,717 of record DYIS01000065.1, on the reverse strand, counting down.
CTCGTCCATGGGGCTCTGGCCTGGCAGCACGGTCACGCTGGAGACCCTGCTCTACGGCTTGATGCACTTCTCGGGGAACGATGCGGCGGTGGCCATTGCCGAGCACGTAGGTGGGTCAGTGGAGAGCTTCGTCGCCATGATGAACGAGAAGGCCAAATCTCTGGGCCTGGAGGACACTCACTTCGCCAACCCCCATGGCCTTGACGAGGAGGGCCACTATTCCAGCGCCTACGACCTGATGCAGCTCACCCGGTATGCCATGGGCAATCCGGTGTTTGCGCGCATTGTGGGCACCCGGCAGGTCACCGTTGGCGGGCGCACTTTTGTCAACTCCAACCACCTGCTGTGGCAGTACGCGGGGGCCGATGGCGTCAAGACTGGGATAACCGACCTGGCCGGCGAGAGCCTGGTGGCATCGGCCACCCGTGGCGGTCATCGGCTCTTGGCGCTGGCCATGAACAGTTCGGACCGGTACGGGGATGCCACGGCCCTCCTGGACCTCGGATTTAATAGCTACCGTTGGCAGCCGCTCATGCTGGCGGAGAATGCCCTGGCCCGTTTCCCCCGATCGGATGGGAAATGGGCCCTGGCCTACACCGAGGGCCAGCACCTGGTGGCCCTTGCCCCCTGGGAGGAGCCGCTGCTGCATCGCTTTCTGGAGCTCTCCCCCTCGGACGGCTGGGCTGACGACGGGAGCACCGCTGGAGCGGCGCACTTCTACGTTGGTGAAAGCCTGGTCCTGCGGTTGCCGGCCTTTGCCGTGAGCTACGATTTTTGACATGGAACGGCTGCAAAAGGTGCTGGCCCGGGCCGGCCTGGGCTCCCGGCGTGCCTGTGAAGAGCTGATCCGCAGCGGCCGTGTCACCGTCAATGGCCGGCTGGTGATCGAGCTGGGCACCAGGGTGGACCCGGCCAGGGACGCCGTAGCGGTGGATGGCAAGCCCCTCCCCGCGGCACCGGCGCCAGTGTACTGGATGGTGAACAAACCCCGGGGGTTCGTGGCCACCGTTAGCGATCCGTTTGCTCCGAGGACGGCCTTGCAGCTCCTGCCGGAAGGCCAGCCACGGCTCTTCCCGGTGGGTCGCCTGGATGCGGACAGCGAGGGCCTGCTTCTCCTCACCAACGATGGCGACCTGGCCCTGCGCCTGACTCATCCTCGCTATGCCCTGGAGAAGGAGTACCTGGTCCTGGTCCGGGGGCTGCCGTCAGGCCAGGCATTGCTATCGCTGCGCGAAGGCCTGCCCCTGGACGGACGGCTCACCGCTCCGGCGGTGGTGGAGCTCCTGCCCGGCGAGCCATCTCTGGCCTGGCTGCGAGGGGGTGGGGGTTCGATGCCCGGGTCACCGCGGAACGTCTGGTTGCGCTTCGTGATCCACGAGGGGCGCAAGCGCCAGATCCGGCGCATGTGCCAGGCGGTAGGGCACCCGGTGCAGCGGCTGGCCCGGGTACGCATGGGCTCTCTAGGCCTGGGGGCTTTGGCCCCCGGCCAGGCGCGCCGGTTGACGGCGCAGGAGATCGCCGGTCTTCTTGATGTCAAAGGTGTAAAGGCGGACGGATCTGTCTGCTCAGCCCTAATGATGGAGAACGACCATGGCCCGCATGCGGCCGGCCGCTAACCGAGGGCGGCGGCCTTGACACTCTGACACTACTTTGGAGGTAATCGTGACTGCCTCTCGACCCTCCGCCATCACCATTGACGGCCCCGCGGCTGCCGGGAAGAGCGTTCTTGGGGAGAAGCTGGCGCAGCGCCTGGATTACCTCTACTTCGATACCGGTGTGATGTATCGGGCGATAACCTGGCTGGCTCTACAGCGCCAGATAGATGTGACCGACGAGGTGGCCTTGACCAGGTTGGCGGAGACGGTGCGCATCGGCATCGCCAGGCCCGAAGTGAACGATGGGCGCCAGTACACGGTTAGCATAGACTCGCAGGACATAACCTGGGAGATACGGCGGCCGGAGGTGGATCAAAACGTCTCGGCGGTCTCGGCCTACGAGGGGGTGCGCCGGGCCATGGCGGCCCAGCAGCGGGCCATCGGGATCCGCGGTCAGGTGGTGATGGTGGGGCGCGACATTGGCACGGTGGTATTGCCCGAGGCCGACCTGAAGCTGTATCTCACCGCCTCGCCGGAGGAACGGGCTCGCCGGCGCTGGAAGGAGATCCAGGCTCGGGGCCAGGAAGCTGACTACCAGCAGGTCCTGGAGGATATGCGGCGCCGGGACAAGATCGACAGCGAACGGGAGGTCGCCCCCCTGCGCCCGGCGGAGGATGCGATAATTATCAATAACGATCACCTGACCGTTGAGGAAGAGGTGCGCTTGGTGGAAAGGCTGATCTGGGACCAGGCGGTGTAGGAGCAAGGCATGTTCTACACGCTGGCCAATGCGGCTCTGCGGGCACTCCTTCCCCTGCTCACGCGGTGGGAGGTCGTGGGGCTGGAAAATGTTCCCCGGCCGGGGTCGCTCATCGTCATAGCCAACCATCTGAGCTTCCTGGACCCGCCGCTCCTGGGGGCGGCCCTGCCGGTTCGCATCGTCTTCATGTCCAAGGTGGAGGCGGCGCAGGCACCCTTCCTGGGATTGGTTGTGAAGTGGTACGGGGCGTTCCCGGTGCGCCGGGGCGAGGTGGACCGCCAGGCGTTGCGCCTCTCGCTCCAGGCGCTGAAGGCCGGCCATGCCCTGGGCATCCTTCCCGAAGGCACCCGCAGCCGTGTCGGTCGGATGCAGAGGGCCCGGCCGGGGGTGGCATTGATCGCCCTGCGGGCTGGGGCGCCCATCCTGCCGGTGGCCATCACTGGCACCGAGACGGCCATCCCCCAGTGGAGGCGCCTGCGCCGGCCCCGCATCAGGCTGGTGGTGGGGAAGCCGTTTCGCCTGGAACCAGGCCAGGAACGTATGACCAAAGAGCGGCTGGTGGTGTTGTCAGATGAAGCCGCCCGGCACATCGCCGAGCTCCTGCCGAAGGAATATCAAGGCTACTATGGAGGGTATCCATAGAGCCAGGCACGGCAGCCCTTTTCTCGGCTGCCCCGACATCTGAAACACGGGGTTTACCCCCACAGTAGAGCTGGAGACCTATGGAAGTTATCCTGGCCAAAGAGATGGGATTCTGCTGGGGTGTGAAGAGGGCCCTGGAGCTGGCCGAGAAAGCGGCGGCCCAACACGGCCAGGTCCACACTCTGGGTGCCCTGGTGCACAACGACCAGGTGGCGAGGCGGCTGGAGAGCCTGGGCGTGCACGTGGCGGAGAACGTGGCTGAGGTCGCGGGGGGTGTGGTTGCTATCACCTCCCACGGCGCCCCGCCTCAGGTGGCTGAGGAGGCCTATAGGCATGGCCTGACGGTGGTGGACACCACCTGTCCCTTCGTGCGCCGGGTGCAGCGGTTGGCCAGGGAGATGGCCGAGGACGGCTACACCGTCTATGTCTTCGGCGACGAAGGGCATTCCGAGGTCGTGGGCATCGTTGGGTGGAGCGGCGGCAGGGCCCGGATCATTAACTCTGCCGACCAGATCGATCCAGATGCCCGGAAGATCGGGTTGCTCTCGCAGACCACCAAGAACCTGGACGCGTATCGCCACCTGGCGATGGAGGTGATGCGGCGTTCTCTGGGCACCTGCTTCGAGGTCAGGGTCCACAACACCATCTGCGACGCCACCCTGAAGCGGCAGGAAGCGGCCGCTCTGCTGGCCGGACAGGCCGAGGTGATCATTGTGGTGGGCTCGGCCAAGAGCGCCAACACCCGGCGCCTGGTGGAGCTTTGCTCGGCCCAGGGTGTACCAACCTACCGCATCGAGGAAGCCGGCGAGATCGACTTCGCCTGGCTCCGGGACAAAAAGAGGGTGGGGGTCACCGCCGGCGCCTCCACCCCGAATTGGATCGTCGGCCCGGTGGTGGATACGCTTCGGAGGCTGTGAGTTGATTTGATAAAGCAATTCCGGAGTGGAGCGGGGTGACCTAGGTCGTCGTTACATCGACTTTAGCGGATGATTGATTTGACATTTTCGCTGCCATCACCGAGTTTGGCCGAAGTTTGAGGACGGGCTTGGCTGATCCCTATCGCGCCGCTTACGAGAAGGTTTGCCAGGAACTGCGCTCGGCGGACCCCCAGATCATGGCAGGCAACGCCGACATAGAATACCGCGTCCTGGACGGTGGCGGCCTCCTGACGTTGCCGTTCTTTGGACGCGCCCATACGGTGACCTTTCCGGCACTGGAGATCCGAGACGCTCAGACCGGCCAGGCGCCGCCGCTGGCGCATCAGATCCTGATGCTCCACCACCTGAAACAGGCCGATGGAGCGCAGCCCACCGGCCAATGGGTTTCCTTCCGTCTCCTGCCGGACGGTCGGGTCTACGAGCGGGCGTTCCAGGCCAGGGCCCTGGAGCCACTGGCCCGGACCTTTGGTGGAGATGCCCAGGCCTTTCAGCAAGCGGCCCGGAAGTTGGGCGGCGAGCCCATGCGCCTGGGCGACGTCTCGTACCTGTTTAGGATTTTCCCCCGGCTCTTCCTGGCCGTGGTGATCTGGCTGGGGGACGAGGAGTTCCCGGCGGAGGCGAACATCCTGTTCGACTCGACGGCGGGCCACTACCTGCCCACGGAGGATCTGGCTATAGTGGGGGGAATGTTAAGCGGACGGCTGGTCAAAGAGGCCAGGAGATAATGCTATCGGATCTGGTGATACGCCCGGCGGACCGGCCGGACTTAAGGGCCTGTTTGGAGCTGGATAACTCCATCACCACCAACTACGTGTGGCAGATCGATCAGCGGGTGGAGGAGGAGACCATCAACGTGGCCCTGCGCAAGGTCCGCCTGCCCCGGGCCCTGGTGGTGCCTTATCCCCGGGATGCCGGGCACCTGATCGAGAATTGGCGCCAGGCGGACCTGTTCCTGGTAGCGGTGCGATATGGCCAGGTGCAGGGTTACCTGGACCTGGCCGTCCAGCCCTGGCACCAGGCCGGGTGGATACACAACCTGGTGGTGGCCTCCGTCTTTCGGAGGCAGCGCGTCGGCACGGCGCTTCTGCAAAAGGCCCGGCAGTGGTGCCAGGAGCAATCGCTGCGCAAGCTGATGGCCGAAACCTCTACCAAGAACCCCCAGGCGGTGGCCTTTTACCAGAGGCACGGCTTTGTCTTTTGCGGGTTCAACGACCACTACTATGCCAACCGCGACATCGCCCTGTTCTTCGTCTGCACGTTGGGATAGCTGGCCTGGGCTGGAGAAGGTGCCCTCAGGTTTTCTTTACTAGCAGGACTTCCGACGGTCGCTTCATCGTAACCTCCTGGGTGATAGCTTACTACATTTAAACCGTATTTGCACCACCCCAGAATCCACGGATTGGGCCCCCGCACCCAGGGCTTGTGCAAAGTCGCTTGACAAAAAGAGAAAATGACCTTACTCCGTAAGATAGGAAGCGCCCGACAACCTATGGAAACGGAGGAAGGTCAACATGGAGTATACCAGTCCCACCTTTGATGTCAATCTCAACCCTGATGGGTTTGTCGTTGATCTAGGCAGCCTGTATGCCTTTCTCGCCAAGTTGACGGATCGTCGCCATGCTCGCGGCGTGCGCTATGCGCTCGTGACCGTGCTCGTGTTCATCGTGCTCGCCAAGCTGGCAGGCGAGGATCGACTGGCGGGGATTGCCGAGTGGGTGCAACATCGGAAGGACGCGTTGGCGGAGGCACTCCATTTGGCGAAACCACGCGCCCCCCATCGCACGACCTACAGCCGCATTCTGGGGCGCGTCGTGGACACTGAAGAATTCGAGCAGGTGGTCCGTGAGTTTTTCGCCAGTCAGCCACAGGCGGGATGTAGTATTCTGATTGCACTGGACGGCAAGACCTTGCGCGGCACCATTCCCGCCGGGCAGACGCAGGGATTACATCTGTTGGCGGCTTTTCTGCCTGGCGAAGGTTGGGTGATCGTGCAAGTGGAGGTGGATGGGAAAGAGAATGAGATCAAGGCGGCGCCCCGCGTGCTGAAATGCCTGGATTTACGGGACAAAATCGTGACGGGGGATGCGATGCTAGCACAGCGGGACTTGTCTGTGCAGATCGTCGAAGGTGGTGGCGATTATGTGTGGACCGTCAAAGACAACCAATCGCAGTTGCGCCAAGACATTGCCACGCTGTTTGAACCCGAAAAGTGTGTGAAAGGGTTTGGTCCTGCTACCAAGGACTTTCGCACAGCGAACACGATCGAGAAAGGGCATGGACGCCTGGAACGACGAACCCTGACGGTGAGTAGCGAGTTGAAGGGGTATCTGGATTGGCCGTATGCGGAGCAGGTGTTCAAACTGGAGCGTCACTTTGAGCGGATGAAGGATGGCAAGATCACCCACGAAGTGGTGTATGGCATCACCAGTTTGACGGCACACGAAGCGAGTGCCCAACGGCTCTTGGAGATTGCGCGCACGCATTGGCAGATTGAGAACGGGCTGCATTATCGGCGGGACGAGACCTTGCGCGAAGATTGGTGTCACTTGCGTTTGGGACATACCGCCGAATGATGGCGGCGATCAACAATCTGGTGTTGGGGCTGCTCTTGCGACGCGGCATGAAAAATGTGCCCCAAGCGCGCCGACGGTTTGAGGCGCATCTCAAAGAGGCAGTGGCGCTGGTCTTGCGCTGTTGAACCTGACTTTGCAACAGCCCTGCCCGCACCCCAGGGCTTTTGCAAAGTCAGGCAGGAGAGCGTAAGATAAGCCGGAGTGCTTCA
>DYIS01000064.1:4508-10738 GCA_020723545.1 Ktedonobacter racemifer | reverse complement strand
CTTCCTGTCACCAACTAAACCTTATATTAGAGCGCGCGGAGTTCGCTAAGACCTTTGCTTATCTCTACGCCCTCGTGGCCGATTCCGGACCATCAAGCTTGCGGGCGAGTTTCGCATGGGAGGCGATTCACGGCTTATCCCCCAGTTTTTCCAGGATCGCCCCCATCTTGCGCTTGAGGTCGGGCAGGTCGTGCTCAACAATGTCCCAAATCTGCTTCAGATCAATGCCCAGGTAATCGTGTACTACAACGTTCCGAAATGCAGCGACGCTGCGCCAACCCACATCAGGTTGGCCTGCTTTTAAGGACTCGGAAATCCGCTGTGTGGATTTAGCCAGGGTGTGTAGGTTACGCAGGACAGCATCTTGCGTTTTTGTGTCAGAGAAGAAAACATGTTTGCCTTCCGCAGTGTATCGCTCAATGCGTGCAATACACTCTTGGATGTGCACCAGGTAGAGTCGGTCGTCATGTGCTGTCATAGCGGCACGGCCTCCTTGACGACACGCTCACGAATGTACCAGTGAAGTCCATCTTCCGTCACGACATCCACCTGCCGACCAAGCAGTTCCTCCAGGTCTGCAATCAGACCGCCAGGGAAAAAGGGTGTGCGGCCAGGCCCAACGTCCACCAACAGATCTACGTCGCTGTCCGGCTCGGCCTCGCCCCTCGCTGCCGAACCAAAGACGCGAACGTTGCGTGCCCCGTGCCGCGCGGCGAGGCGCAGGATGTCTTCACGCTTTTCTTTCAACAGCTCATTAATGCCCATACCCCAACCCCTTCAAATTCCTCCGAATCGTCTTCTCCAACTTCGCTGACTCAAAGATTTCTTCATCCTCCGCCGCTTGCCTCCCGTAATCGCGCACATGCCTCGCATCGTGTCCAGCCTGACGCAAGCCTTCTGCCACCAAGGGCGACAATGAGTTGTCCACCAGAAACTTCATGTCATCGTCACCAACGGGAGTTCGCGCTCCCGCACGGCTTCAGCAGCGTATTGCAGCGCCTCGCGGATGTCCTCGCGTTCCAGGTCGGGGAACGCTTTGAGAATCTCCTCTTCGGTCATGTTCTCGGCGAACATCCCCACGATGGTTGAAACGGGTATGCGTAGCCCACGAATGCAGGGCACGCCACTCGTTTGATTGGGATTGACAGTGATTCGTGTAAACTTCATCTGCTCACCTCCTAACTTGCATAAGACCAATGCCCATACCCCAACCCCTTCAAATTCCCTTGAATCGCCTTCTCTAACCTCGCCGATTCAGTGAACTGGTTACTGAGCTTCGCTGCCTTGCCTGCCTGCCAATCTTCGCCCGCCACGTAAGGCGGGTACCTCAGGGGGCGCGATTTCATCTAACGATCAGATTTGCGCCATTATAACCTTGCTCGGGCCTGAACGCAAGCTTGGCTGACCCCAAGGCTTTTGCTTTTCGACTAGAGGTGCTATAATACCGCAAAACGCTCAACCGGAGCCTTGGTATGACCATTACGCTGCAAAGCATATACGTGCTCGTGGCCTTGATCATCGCGCTGGATGTGCACGAGTTCAGCCACGCTCTGATGGCCCACCAACAGGGTGACGATACGCCCAGGTATATGGGCCGACTCACCCTCAATCCCCTGGCCCACCTGGACCCCCTGGGCACCCTGATGATGTTTTTGATGGTGTTTCGGGGTTTTGGCTTCGCCTGGGGCAAGCCGGTGCCGGTGAACCCGATGTACTTGCGCAGTGGGTTTCGGGTGGGCATGGGCATAGTGAGCCTGGCCGGGCCCCTGTCTAACTTCGTTCTGGCGGCGCTGTTCGGCCTGCCGGTGCGGCTGGCCTCTTTTTGGGCCCTGCCGCAGCCCCTGATCCTGTTCTTCGCCATCGCCGCCCAGATCAACATCTGGCTGGGTTTGTTCAACCTGATCCCCCTGGCGCCACTGGATGGCTCCAAGGTGCTGCAGGGCATCCTGGGAGCAGTGCGGGAGCCGTGGGCCTTCGAGCTGGGCAACGCCCTGATGCGCCTGGACGCCCAGGGGCCTATGATCCTGGTGATGGTCTTCCTGGTGGACTCGTTTCTCCCCATCAGCATCTTGGGATTAATCCTGGGCCCGCCCAACCACCTTCTGCGCTGGCTCTTCCTGGGGGGTTGATAGATGGGGGTGGCTGGGGCGGGAGGCTACCGGTTCAAGCAGTTCTGGAACGCCGTCACGGCCCGGGTGCGCCGGGAAGAGCTGGCCATCCTGGACCGCTACCTGGCTCCACCACAACGGGAACTCTTCCGTCGCCTGGATGTGGCCGACCAGCGCCACAGCCTGGACGTTTTCTACACCCTGCGGAGCCGGGGCTATAGCGACCGTGAGCTTTTGCAGGCGGCCCTCTTGCACGACATTGGGAAATCAGGCGTGAAGATCCGCCTTTGGCAGCGGGTGGCGCTGGTGCTGATCCGATGGCTACGGCCGGGATGGTTGGAGCCCCTGGCCTGGGGCGACCCGTATAGTTGGCGTTATCCCTTCTATGTACAACTGAAACACTCGGAGACGGGGGCGGAGATGGCCGCCCGGGTGGGCGCCTCCCCGGGGGTGGTGGCACTCATACGCGATCACCAACAACCCCGCTCCAACCGGCGCTGGCACACCATGGAGGATAAGCTGATGGCCGCACTGCAATGGGCAGACGGCATCAACTGAAAGGAAAGTCACGTGTCGCAAAAGATCGCCATCGTGGGTTTGGGCTACATCGGCGCCTCCCTGGGCCTGGCCCTGAAGGCGGCCAGGGTGGACGCGGAGATCGTGGGACATGACCGCGAGAACGACGTAGCGGCCAAAGCAAAGAAGACCGGGGCGGTGGATCGAACCCATTGGAATCTAATCTCAGCGGTGGACGAGGCCGGGCTGGTGGTCCTGGCCATCCCGGTGATGGCTATGAAGGTGACCCTGGAGGCCATTGCCCCCTACCTCCAGCCGGGATGCGTGGTCTCCGATGTGGCCAGCACCAAGGTTCCGGTCCTGGCCTGGGCCGATGCCGCTCTGCCCCGGACGGTGAGCTTCGTCGGCGGGCACCCCATCGTCAAGAAGGCAGGATCAGGCATCGACCTGGCCACTCGCGGCCTCTTCCAGGGCTGTACCTACTGCGTTTTGCCTTCGCGACAGGCTTCCTCGGAGGCGGTGGAGACGGTGCTTGGCATGGTTTCCGCCATCGGCGCCACTCCTTATTTCATTGACCCGGCCGAGCACGATAGCTTCGTTGCTGGAGTAAGCCACCTGCCCTTGCTCCTGTCCACGGCACTGGTGAAAGCCACGGCGGGGAGCCCGTCGTGGCGGGAGATGCGCAAGGTGGCCGGTGGAGATTACGGCGAGATGTTGGCCCTGGCCCAGGGTGAGGCGCAAGCTCGAGTGGACCTCTGCGAACTCAACCGCGAAAACCTCGTGCGCTGGTTGCAGGCGTATGCCGAGGCCCTGGAGCAGCTACGGCAGCAGATCGCCCAGAGGCCGGAGGAGTTGCTGGGGATTTTTCAAAACGCCTCCGAAGCCAGGGACCGGTGGCTGGCTGAGGGTCCAGAGAACATGGACAAGGCCTTCTCCGAACTGCTCCCGACGCCCGGAAAGCAATTGCGGCAGATCTTCCTGGGAGGCGGCGGCAGGCCGCGGCGCTAGCTGAGGGTCCGCGCACCGGGCCTATCGGCCACAGCTCTAGAGCGGGTCTACCCTTGACAACCAATTGGGATTGCTCTATAGTTACGGCGGCTCTTAGAGTGGAGTGATATGGATAAGGTCGTGCTGGCTTATTCCGGAGGGCTGGACACCTCGGTATCCATCAAGTGGCTCCCGGAGAAGTATGGGCTTGGGGTCATCACCCTCACCGTTGATGTGGGCAACGAAAGGGATCTAAAGGAGATCCAGGCCAAGGCCCTGAAGATCGGCGCGACCAAAGCCCTGGTGGTGGATGCCAGGGAGGTCTTCGTCAGATACTTTGTCCTCCCAGCCCTGCAGAGTGGAGCCCTGTACCAGGGGGTTTACCCCCTGGCTACCGCCCTGGCCCGGCCCCTCATCGCCAAGCTGCTGGTGGATGTGGCCCGGGAGGAGGGTGCCGTGGCGGTGGCCCACGGCTGTACCGGAAAAGGCAACGACCAGGTGCGGTTCGACGTAGCCATCAACACGTTGGCCCCGGACTTGAGGATCATCGCCCCGGTCCGGGAATGGCGGATGACCAGGGGCGAAGAGATCGCCTATGCCCAGCGCCACGGGATACCGGTCTCCGCCACCGTCCAGGGGCCCTACAGCGTCGATCTTAACCTGTGGGGTCGTTCGGTGGAATGCGGGATACTAGAGGACCCCTGGGCGGAGCCCCCGGAAGAGGTCTTTGCCTGGACGGTAAACCCCGCTCGTTCCCCTGACCAACCGCGTTACCTGGAGATCGATTTCGAGAAGGGCATTCCCGTGGCCCTGGACAGCCGCCCCATGGATGGGGTGTCTTTGATCGGCGAACTCAACGCCATCGGGGGCGAATACGGTGTGGGGCGCATTGACCACATTGAGGACCGCCTGGTGGGGATAAAATCCCGGGAGGTCTACGAGGCCCCGGCGGCGGTCATCCTGCACCAGGCGCACGCTGCCCTGGAAGCCATGACCATGACCAAGGATGCTCTTGCCTTCAAGAACCTGGTGGCTAGCCGCTATGCCGAGCTCGTGTACAATGGCCTGTGGTATTCTAGCTTGCATCAGGATCTGGCGGCCTACGTGGCCAGCTCCCAGCGCCACGTGACGGGCACCATTCGGGTCAAACTCTTCCGAGGCAATTGCCAGGTGGTGGGCAGGTGCTCACCTAAGTCACTCTACAGCCATTCCCTGGCCACCTACGATCAGGCTGACGCTTTCGACCACTCCGCCGCCTTGGGCTTCATCAAGCTATGGGGGCTGCCGGCCAAGACCCAGGCTCAGGTGCAGTTCCTGGGCGAACCCCCGGCGGAATTACTTGGCATTTCCCCTCCACGGAAAGGGAAAGAGTCCCTGTCCGAGGCTGAGGCCCAGAGGCTGGGGCCATCGGAGCTGGATGCGATCCCTGAGGAAGACTAGGGCGATGGTAGCGCCCTTCAGCGCATGAAGTGTGAGCCATGGCTCTAAAAGGCAATCTTCAGGACTTTACCCCTACCCAGTTATTCAACCTGATCAAGCTGGCCCGCAAGACCGGCAGCCTGACCATCGAGGGCAATCAGGGCACCGCCCGGCTGTACTGCGACGATGGCAAGCTGGTTTGCGCGTCCCTGGGCAATGAACCGCCACCACTGGACGATATCCTTCTGCGGGCGGGGAAGATCTCCGAAGAACAGGCCAGGATAGTCGATTCGCAAAAGGGACCTCACCTGGATAAGGCCATAGCCCTGCGCCTGATGACCATGCGCTACCTGGCTCGAGAGGAGATCATGGAGGCCCTCCAGGCCCAGATGTCGGAGGCCGCTTATACGGTTTTCACCTGGTCCAAGGGTAGCTTTCGCTTCGACCCGGACGTCCTCCCTCCCTCGAGCCAGATCGTTATCTCGGTGAACCTGGACGACATCCTAGCCGAGGGCAGCCGGAGGCTCAAAGAGGCCGAGAAGCTGGAGGAGATGCTCCCGAACCTGGACGTGGTTTTGCGATTCACCACCCGTCCCGACGTTAAGATGCGCAATGTGAACCTGAGCGTTGACGAATGGAAGGCCATATCTTTTATCAACCCTCGGAATACAATACGTAAAATCGCTGGCTACGCCGGCATGGACGAAGGACAGATACGCAAGGTGGTGGGACGACTCTTGTCTGAGGGGCTGGTGGAATTGGTGGGCCGGGAGACCCCAAAGCCGGTGCTGGCTCCGGCGGTTCCCATAGTGCGTAAGCCGGCAGCAGGGATGTCCGCTCCCATGCAGCGCAACATAGTGCTGCGTTTGATCGACCGTATCAGAAGGCTCTAGCCAATTCTCTATTAATGAAGTAGGTTCGAGAATGCAGACCGTGAAGATGGTGATCACCGGGGCCTTTAACGCGGGAAAGACCGAGTTCATCAAGAGCATCAGCGAGATCGACGTGGTCTCTACCGAACGCAAGATCTCGGACGAGACCAGCCGGATCAAAGGCCAGACCACCGTGGCCATGGACTTCGGGCGTATCACCGTGGACAAAGACCTGGTGCTCTATCTCTTCGGCACGCCGGGACAGAAGCGTTTTGAGTTCATGTGGGAGATACTCTCCGAGGGCATGCTGGGTTTTGTGGTATTGGTG
>DYIS01000064.1:0-4498 GCA_020723545.1 Ktedonobacter racemifer | reverse complement strand
GACCTTCAAAGAGACCGTCTCGATCATCAAGACGTTCGCCTCCTACTCCAATAGTCCCTTCGTCATCGCCACCAACAAGCAGGACTGCGAGGACTCCTGGTCACCGGAGGACATACGAATCGTGCTGGGCATTGATGAGAGAGTGAAGGTCTTGCCCTGCATCGCCGTTCAGAAGGAAAGCGTGAAAAACGTCCTGTTGGAGCTTCTGTACACCATTCTGGAAACAACGGAGGGGGGATAGGTTGGCCGTGAATCAGGTAGAAGAGGTTCCAGGGTTCAAACAGGTTTCATTGAATCAACTGCTAACAGAGTTGAACCGTCAGGGCGGGTTCAGCGCGTCCGTGGTAGCCACCGGAGACGGTTTGCCCATCGCCTCCCTGGCTCCGGGCCTTGATACGGACACCGTGGCGGCTATGGTGGCCTTCGTCCGCGGCGTGGTGGAACGGGCCCGGGGTCAGATGGGATTCGCCCGAGTGGACGAGGTCTCGGTGGTGGATGACGACCGAATCCGGCTGGTATGTCGCTACTTCGTCATCGCCGACGAGGCCTTGATCCTGGCCGTGGTGCTCCCCGCAAATCAGCGCTACCGGAAGCTGACGAACCAGGCAGTGAAGGCCATCAAGCAGATCTGGACGCCGCAGCCGCTGCCAGGCAGGGCTTAGCCGCGGGGGCAGGAGCCCAACCGTGTTAGTGGAACAAGTTGGCAACTTGTCCTACTGACGGCCAATACGATTGGCCTTCTACCCTTAGCATGATTGGCCTACTCTTTAGCCAGTAAAAAAGGAGGTAATGAGAATGGCTCCGACTAGGACGGAGGAGATGGTGAACGCCTTGAAGGCCTTGCAGGCGAGCACGCCAGACATCGAGGCCTCGGCAGTGGTGAGCATTGATGGACTGATCATGGCCTCGGCGCTGCCGGCCGATGTGGAGGAGGACCGGGTTTCCGCCATGTCGGCGGCGATGCTTTCCCTGGGAGAGAGGATCGCCAGCGAACTGGGGCGCGGCACTTTGGACCAGGTTTACGTGCGCGGCGAGAACGGCTACGTGTTTTTGATGTCAGTGGGCGCCGAGGCGGTTCTGACCGCCATGGCGCGCAAGGAAGCCAAGCTGGGATTGGTCTTCCTGGACATGAAACGCGCGGCCAGCGACCTGGCCAAGGTCGTCTGAGGGACGCGCGGATTGAACCGCCAAGACGCAAAGAACGCGAAGGGGACACAAAAAACCTTGGCGTCCTTTGCGCCTTCGCGGTAAACAGGATGTGCCACAGCGGCTCGCTGGGCAGGTGGCGTACCGCTGTTTTCCACCAGATGCGTGCTGGAAGCCTATAAACCAGGGGACCTTATTAGCGAGGGGAAATCCGTTGAAGGTAGAGCTCGTCCACGTCGGCTTCGATAACGTCATCGCCTTGAACCGGGTGGTGGCCATCGTCAGCCCAACCTCAGCGCCCATCAAAAGGCTGGTCCGGCAGGCAGGCGAGAGGAGCTTGGTCATCGACATGACCAACGGCCGTAAGACCAAGGCCGTTCTGGTGCTGGACAGCGGCCATCTGGCGCTTTCGGCCCTGCAGCCCGAGACCATAGTGGGGCGGCTGGCCCTTCAGCGCGGTGCTGCCCCCTCCAGCGCGGCGTTGCCAGACGAGGAGGCCAGGAGCAGTTGAAGGGCGAGGGGTTTGGGCCGAAAATCGGCCCGACCGGGTCCGGGGCAATCTTTACCAGTAAAGAAGAGGGGCTCTTGTTCGTCCTGTCTGGGCCCTCGGGGGTGGGCAAGGACGCGACGATCAACCGGATGAAGGAGCTGGGATTTCCTTTGCACTTCATCGTCACATACACTACGCGGCCACGCCGAGCCAATGAGGTGGACGGCAGGGATTACCACTTCGTCTCGGTCTCGAGATTTCAGGAGATGATCCAAAGCGGCGAATTCCTGGAGTGGGCACTGGTATACGGCGACTACAAAGGCAATTCCCGACGAGAGGTCCGGGAGGCGATAGCTGCCGGAAAGGACGTGATCCTGCGCATCGACGTGCAGGGAGCCCAGACCATTCGCCAGCTCGCCCCAGAGGCCGTGTTTATCTTTCTGGCCCCATCCTCCATGGAAGAGCTTTTCCAGAGGCTGCGGAAGCGAAAGTCCGATTCTCCCGAGCAACTGGCGACGCGCATGGCCATAGCCCCCAAGGAGATGGCAGAGTTGCCAAAATTCGACTATGTGGTGGTCAATCGGGATGAAGAGCTAGACCAGGCGGTCAGGCAGATCGAGGCGATCATCACCGCGGAACGGTGCCGGGTCAAGAAGCGCCGGATCCTGCTCTAGCAGGAAGAATCCAGTGCTTGGAAGCCAGGACGAAGTGGGGCTAAGCGCGGGGCTCGTCCCCGCGCTTAGCCCAATTTTTGCTCGCCTTCTTTACTAAACTAACGAGGCTTCGCCTCAAACCAACGAGAGCATTCACCGCAAAGAGCGCGGAGTTCGCTGAGATCATTCCTTTATTTCTGCGCCCTCGTGGCCGATCCTCCCGCCCCGATCTGGATCGGGGCGGGAGGATCAACTGCGCCCTCAACGGAGACGAAAGGACAGTCCGCGGTGCGCTATGCTGAAATCGCGGTGAACGTGCCGTTACGGCCCGGCAAGAGCGATGACCGGACCAGCTATCCCTTGAGCCTCACCTTTCACTATTCTATTCCAGAGGGGATGGAGGTCCAGGTGGGGCAGTTGGTCTGGGTCCCTTTCGGCGCCCGGTTCTGCCAGGGCATAGTGGTGACACTCAGCGACCGCTCTCCGGTCCAGGAGACCAAGGACATAATCTCCACCATTGACCCACAACCGGTTTTGACCGGCTACCAGGTGGAATTGGCTCGCTGGATCAGCCAGTACTACCTTTGTCCGCTTCTGGAGGCCCTGCGGGCCATGCTGCCCCCGGGCATTGAGCGAAGAGTGACCACCACCATTGTCCCGGTGGCGGCTGGCGACGAGGCCAAGGAAATTGGGCTGACCCCCGGACAAAAATCGGTCCTGGACCTGGTGCGCTCGAGAAACGGCCTGGAGCTGGAGGAGATCAAGCGAGGCTTGAAAACCAAAAACGTGGGCGCTATAGTGAGCCAACTGATGCGCCGGGGCCTGGTGATCAAGCTCCTGGAGATGGAACGGCCCAGGGTGCGGCCCAAGTTCGCGCCCACGGCCTGGCTGGCAGTAGGGGTCGAGAAGGCCCAGCAGGAGGTGGCTCGCTTGACCGAGCCAGCGCGGCGCCGGGCCGGGGTCCTCCAGACCCTGTTGGAGGCCGGCGGGACGCTGGGCATGGCGGATCTGTGCGCTGTGACCCCTTGCCCGCGGGAGACGGTCCGCGCCATGGTGAAGAAAGCCATTCTAAAAATGGACGAGGTGGGCCAGCCAGTATCGCTGGCCCTGGGCCGCGAGCAAGTGGAGCAGTTGATCCGGGATGCTGCCCGGGGTCCCAAGGGTGGCCAGGCCAGGGCTCTGGCTGCCCTCATCGCCCAGGCTGGTCCTTTGGAGCTGACGGAGCTGCACAAGATCGCCGCCAACTCCCGGGCAAACCTCCAGGCATTGGCGCGCAAGGGGCTGGTAGGCCTGGGGGAAAGGGAGGTCTGGCGCACTCCCGGAACCCGTCTTTCTTTGCTAGAAAAAAAAGCCCCGATCTTCACACCCAGGCAGGAGCAGGCCTGGCGGGAGATCCAGAGGGAGCTGGCCGCGGGGTCCAGGGCCGTCCTCTTGCACGGCGTCACCGGGAGCGGGAAGACGGAGATCTACATCCACGCCCCGGGAGAGGTGGTCAGACAGGGGAGACAGGGCATCGTCATGGTGCCGGAGATAGCGTTGACGCCTCAGACCATCCAGCGCTTTGTCTCCCGTTTCCCAGGGAGGGTGGCGGTGCTTCATTCCCGGCTATCGCTGGGCGAGCAATTCGACGAATGGCGTAGGGCCCGGGATGGCGTGGTGGACGTGGTCATCGGCCCCCGGTCGGCGATCTTCGCGCCCCTGCCCCGCCCGGGCCTCATCGTCATTGACGAGGAGCACGAGTGGACGTATAAACAGCAGGAGCACTCGCCGCGCTATCACGCCAGGGACGTGGCCCTGAAACTAGGAGAGCTCACCGGCGCCCTGGTGATCCTGGGCAGCGCCACGCCGGACATCGCCACCTATCAGCGGGCAAAGGAGGGGGAGTTCAAACTCCTGGAGCTGCCGGAGCGCATCAAGGTCGCGGGCCGGGAAGCGGGGACTCGCGTGCCCACCGCCGCCCCGGAGGTGACCTCTTTGCTTCCCCCAGTGGAGATCGTGGACCTGCGGGAGGAGCTTCGGGCCGGGAACCGCAGCATCTTCAGCCGCTCGCTGCGGCGAGCGCTGGAGGTGGCCCTGGCCGCAGGCCAGCAGGCCATCCTCTTCCTGAACCGGCGGGGCACCGCGACGTTTATCCTCTGCCGGGATTGCGGGTACGTGGTGCGCTGCCGGCGGTGCGCGGTACCCCTGGCTTACCATCAGATGGAGGACG
>DYIS01000063.1:10065-10910 GCA_020723545.1 Ktedonobacter racemifer | reverse complement strand
GTATTACCAAGGTGTTGAAAAGGTGAGCAAACATGCGAATTAGTTTTCCAACACTCCCTATTACTGGCTGGAGGTGAAAGAGATGGCGGTCCCGGTGTACGTAACCCGTACCAAGGGCTTCGGCTGCCTGTCGGTGGTGGAGTTCGTCTGCGGGTTTTTGGGTTTCCTGGGCATTGGCTGGATGGTGTCGGGCAAT
This sequence comes from Ktedonobacter racemifer, assembly GCA_020723545.1. Classification (GTDB taxonomy): domain Bacteria; phylum Chloroflexota; class DTOL01; order DTOL01; family JACQYG01; genus JACQYG01. Next base: position 10,714 of record DYIS01000063.1, on the reverse strand, counting down.
ATCCTGAGGGGGTTGCTTTACCTGTTGGGTTGGTGGGGTTTGATGTTCGGCCTGGCGGCCTTGACCTTCTTCACCGGTGGCCTGGGCGGCGTCTGCTGGGCGCCGCTCCAGATCATCGTCCCCCTGGCCTCGGCCCTCCAGTTGTCCGGCGAGCCGGCCTAGCTTCGCTTGACAATTGATAGCTCATGAGTTACTATAGCCTGTGGTCGTGCTAGATGGGGAGCTAGCGGTGCCCTGTACCCGCAACCCGCTATAGCGGGGTCGAATTCTCTCTCCCGGTCGGGCCTGTCAGGACTGCTGCTGTCAAGCGGCATTGAAGATTGGGTCCTGCGCGGCAGAGGCATGCCCAACCCCGCCAGGTTCGGAAGAAAGCAACGGTCAGCATCTCCTTCTGGGTGCCGCAGGGCTGCCTGGTCGGAGCTGGCTGACGACGGCAAGCTGGGAGGCCTGGATCAAAAGAGGGTGCACGACCAGTCTTGGCTCTAGTGGCACTGTGGCCTGGGGCCCAACCCCAAGCCCGTCAGGCGTGGGAACGAGGTTTTTCTTTACTAGAAAAAAGCGTTCGGCCAATAACCCCAGGAGAGGCAGGCGTTGAACCCGCCGGATCGATCATCCTTTGGGGCCCTGAGGGCCAAGGCCTTCGTTGCCC
>DYIS01000063.1:0-10055 GCA_020723545.1 Ktedonobacter racemifer | reverse complement strand
CTGGGCCGGGTGCCATGGGCTCGGCTGAGCCAAAGGGCCCTCCTGGCGCTGACCTGTGCCGCGGCGTTGGCCGGTGGCTATGTGGTAACCCAAAAAAGGATCGAGATCAGCATCGACGGCTTCTCCCGTCCCTTTTATACGCATCAATCCTCAGTCAGGAACATCCTGGAGGAGGCGGGGATAGGGCTCTACCCTGAAGACCGGGTCTTCCCTCCCCTGGAAACCAAAATCGACGGCAACGGCAAGATCGTTATCCAGCGCGCCCTGTTGGTGGAGATCCAGGCCGACGGCCAAACCTATCGCCTGCGCACTCAGTCCAAAACCATCCGGGAGGCCTTGGGCCAGGCTGGCCTGACGTTGCAACCTCACGACGAGGTTTCCCTGAACGGCGCGGCGGCCTCCTCACTTTCCCAGTTGCCGGTGGCGGCTGCGCCGCTGGAGCGTGCCCTGGGGATCAGCGGTTCGATCGCTGTTCGTGGCTCCAGCGCCATGGCCAGTGCACCGGCCAAAGAGCCCCGCCTGTGGATGGGAGTATCAGCAGTTCCCCTCTCCCCCGCCTTAGAGCTCTCCCCTCAAGCTTCCCCCGATCTGGGCCCAGCCAGTGTCACGATCTCCATCAAGCGGGCTGTGCCGCTGCAGGTGCACGATGGGACGGCCTTTTCCACCATCTTCTCGGCAGCGGAAACGGTGGGCGAGGCGCTGGAGCGCGAGAACATCCCGGTGTACCTGGGTGACCGGGTGGCCCCTCCGCTCACGACGCCGCTCCGGCCCGGGATGAACGTGCACATCGTGCGGGCCAAGCCCGTCACCATCCTGGTGGATGACCGCACCTGGAAAACCAGAACCCAGGGCACCAGCATCTATCAGCTCTTGCAAGAGGAGCGGGTCAACCTGGTGGGCAAGGACTACACCATCCCCGCCATTACCTCTACTGTCGCCAGCAACCTGACGGTGAGGGTGATCCGGGTGAAGGAGGAGGTGATCACCGAACAGGAACCTATCCCCTTCAAGACGGTCTGGCAACCCGATCCCAATCTGGAGCTTGACCTGCGTCAGGTGGCCCAGGAGGGCCAGAAAGGGGTCCGCAAACGCAATATCCACATCTACTACGAGAACGGCAAGGAGCTGCGCCGGGTACTGGAAAAGGAGTGGGTGGACAAGGCGCCAGTGAATAAGGTCATCGCCTTTGGCACCAAGGTGGTGCTGAAGGAGGCCGACACCCCTGACGGCAAGGTCCAGTACTGGCGCGCCATGCGAGTGCTTTCTACCTACTATACTGCCGCCACCTCGGGCAAGGCTAAGGACCATCCGAGCTATGGGATCACCCGCACGGGGGTGCGCGCCACCAAAGGTATCGTGGCGGTGGACCCTCAGGTGATACCCCTGCACACCAGGCTCTATGTGCCGGGATACGGCTTTGGCGTGGCCGAGGATACCGGAGGCATGATCCGCGGCATGCACATAGACCTGGCCTACGACGAATGGGACCCCAATCCCCGGCACCTGGGATGGGTGACCATCTACCTTTTGCCGCCGGTATCCCCCCCAGGCAAGATAGCATATATCCTCCCCGATTACCCCGTGGAAAGACGACGGTAGGGGTGAAGATCAAATCGCTCCTCCGGCAATACGGCCTGTATCCCCGCAAGGGTCTGGCCCAGAATTTCCTGGCTGATGAGACGGTGCTCCCCAGGATCATCGCGGCGGCAGAGCTTGGCCCTGAGGACCTGGTGCTGGAGGTGGGGCCTGGCCTGGGCTTTCTGACTAAGGAGTTGGCCCAGCGCGCCCGCCGGGTCATCGCCGTGGAGCTGGATCGCCGCCTGGCGGCGTTGCTCCAGGAAAAACTGGCAGATTGTCCAAATCTGCAGGTCGTGACAGGGGACATCCTGCAGGTGGACATCCCAGGGCTTTGGCGGCAGGCGGGTATGGAGCCCAGTTCGCCTGGCTTTTCTTACAAGGTAGTGGCTAACCTGCCATACTACATCACCTCTGCGGTCCTGCGACGGTTCCTGGAGTCTACGGCCCGGCCGGCGCTCATGGTCCTCATGGTCCAGAAAGAAGTGGCCCAGCGCCTGGTGGCGGGGCCGGGACAGATGAGCCTCCTGGCGGTCTCGGTACAGTTCTACGCCCGGCCAACCCTGGTCTCGTATGTGCCGGCCGGCGCCTTCTATCCCCGGCCAAAGGTGGATTCGGCCATCGTGCGCCTGGCGGTGGATCGAGAGCCGCGCTATCGGGTGGCTGATAGCGCCAGTTTTTTTCGAGTGGTTCAGGCGGGGTTTGGGCAGAAGCGCAAGCAGCTCAAAAACGCCCTGGTTGCCGGCCTGGAACGCCCTGCCCAGGAGCTGGTCGCTGCTTTGACCGCGGCTGGCGTGGACCCCCAGGCCCGGGCCCAAAACCTGTCGGTGGAGGAATGGGTCAGGGTGTACGAACGGATGGCTTCAGGATGTTCACCCGCTTCGCTTACGCCAAGATCAATCTGACACTGGATATCCTGGGCAGGCGCCCCGATGGCTACCACGAGATCGCCTCGGTGATGCAGGCCATCTCCTTACACGATACCCTGGTCTTTTCCAGAGGGCAGAGGCTCTGTATAGACTGCAGCGACCGGCGCCTGGCGGGGCCGGACAACCTGGTGCACCGGGCGGCGGAGTTATTGCACCGGGAGACGGGTGGTGTCCAGGGGGCCCGGGTCAGGCTGACCAAGCGTATACCGCTGGCCGCTGGGCTGGGGGGCGGCTCCAGCGATGCCGCCTGTGCGCTCCTGGGGCTGAACGCACTCTGGAGGCTGGGGTTGGGCCAGGACAGGCTGGCGGAGTTGGCCGCGCGCCTGGGTTCAGACGTGCCGTTTTTCCTTAAGGGGGGCACGGCCCTGGTTCAGGGGAGGGGCGAGGGGGTGACTCCGCTGCCACGGCCGGTTCCCTCCTGGCTGGTCCTGGCCGTGCCGCCGGTGGACGTATCGGCCAAGACCAGGACGCTGTACGAAGCCTTGACACCTGGCGATTACACCGATGGCTCTGCCACTCGAAGGATGGCGGAGGCCATTGAGAAGCAGGGTAGGGTCGACCCGAGGCTGACCTTCAACGCCTTCGAGCCGGTGGCCTTCCGGCTCTTCCCCGAGCTGGAAAGGGTGCGGACGGCCATGCTGGAGGCGGGCGCCCCCTTGGTCCGACTCTCGGGCAGTGGACCGGCCATGTTCACCATCGTCCCCGACCGGCGCGCGGCCCACGCTCTACGCCGCCGTCTGGCCGCCGGCGGGGTGGAGGCGATAGTCGCCACCTATTGAGGTATTGATATTGTGATCCGATGGAGGAAGACATGGAACGACAGGTCATAGCGACGAAGCAAGCGCCGCGGGCTATTGGGCCATATTCCCAAGGCGTCAAGATCGGGGGCCTGGCTTTCACCGCCGGACAGGTGGGGCTGGACCCGTCCACCGGCGAGCTGGTGGCTGGAGGGGTGGCGGCGGAGACCAGGCAGGTGCTGCGGAACCTACAGGCGATCCTGGAGGCCAGTGGCAGTTCCCTGGCCAGCGTGGTCAAGACCACGGTTTTCTTAACCAATATGGATGATTTCTCGATCATGAACCAGGTGTGCGGCGAGTTCTTTCCCCAGGACCCGCCGGCCCGTTCCACGGTGCAGGTATCGCGCCTGCCCAAGGGGGCAGCGGTGGAGATAGAAGCAGTGGCGGCAGCGACATAGGTTGATAAACAGTTGGTCGTTGTCCACCCATTGACGCCATCGCCGACGCTTTAGCTATTTCTTGGCAGTTGGCTGGCTCTTTGGGCCTTACCCCTCATGCTCCCTCCCTCACCTCCGTTGTTTATGGTATAATACAATCCAGGTTAGCGAATAACACGGAGCGGTGATGAGAAAACTGGCCGTGGTGGTGCTGGCGGCGGGCCAGAGCACTCGAATGAGGTCCAAGCTGGTGAAGGTGCTCCACCCCATCGCCGGCCGTCCCATGATCGAATACGTCTTGGACGCCGTGGAATCCCTGGAGGCCGGCAAGGCGTACCTGGTGGTGGGGAAGGACGCCGAGCAGGTCCGGTCGGCCCTGGGCGACCGGGTGATCTACGTAGAGCAAGGCCAACAACTGGGCACCGGCCACGCCTTGTTACAGGCCCGGCCTCTTTTGGAGGGTCAGGCCGAAACGGTTCTTTCCATCTACGGTGACAACCCCCTCATCGCCGCCTCTACGCTGAGGCGATTAGTGCAGGTACACGAGGAAACCAACGCCACGGTAACCCTCCTCACCGTGCTTTCCGAGGAATCCTTGGGCTTTGGTAGGATCGTCCGCGATAGCAACAGGCGGATCAACGCCATTGTCGAGGAGGTGATGACCTCTCCTGAGGAAAGGCAAATACGCGAACTCAATGCTGGCGTGTACTGCCTAAGCGATCGCTGGCTCTGGCCTCACCTGGCGGGCCTGCCCTTGGGTCCCAAGGGGGAATATTTCCTGACCGACCTGGTGGAGGCCGCGTCCAGGGAGGGCGAGACCATCGCCAGTTTGGCCGTGGAGGATATAAGCGAGGTCCTGGGGATCAACAACCGGGTGCATCTGGCTCAGGCTGAACGGGTTGTTCGGGAGCGGGTGCGCCACGAGATGATGCTCTCCGGCGTCACCTTGATGGACCCGGCCACCATTTATGTGGACTCCACGGTCAAGATTGGGCCAGACACGGTGATCTACCCCAATTGCTACATCTTAGGTGAGACCACCATCGGCAGCGACTGCTCCATCGGGCCCAATTGCCAGATCGTGGATTCCGAGCTCGGCAACGGCTGTCGCATAGTGGCCTCGGTAGTGGAAGAGGCGACCCTGGCCGAGGCCGTGCACGTGGGGCCGTTCGCGCACCTGAGGCCTGGGTCGCGATTGGCCGCTGGAGTTCACGTGGGCAATTTCGCTGAGGTCAAGATGAGCACCCTGGGGCCGGGGACCAAGGTGCATCACGTGAGTTACCTGGGCGACGCCAAGGTGGGCGCCGACGTGAACATCGGCGCCGGGACCGTTACCTGCAATTTTGACGGCGAACGCAAGCACCCAACGGTCATCGAGGACGGCGCCTTCATCGGCTCGGACACCATGCTGGTGGCGCCGGTGAGGGTGGGCCGGCGGGCCAGAACCGGAGCGGGCTCAGTGGTCACCCGGGATATCCCGGAGGGTAAGACGGCCTACGGTGTCCCGGCCAGGGTAAGGGAAAAGTAGAATGGAGCGAGAGCTGACGCCCAACGTCACTCCCCTCCACAATCTTCTGATTGACCAGGTCATGGCTTTGGTCACCGGTGAAGAGTGGAAGGTGATTTGCTACGGGGTGCGCTGTGCCCTGGGGCCAGGGGCCGCCGACGAGGGGATCTCCATCGCCCAGTTTGCCAATGGGCGGCAGGCGAGCCACGGCAGCCTGCTGGACAGAGGCACCGGGCTGACCGAGGCCCAGGTAAAATCCTGCCTGGATTTCCTGTGTGATACGTTGCACCTTTTCCTGCGGCAGGACCGGCCTCGCAAACCCATCTGCTTCCGGCTCAACCTGGACGGCTCCAGCATAAACTGGGAGGCCCTGGAGGAGCGCCAAGCGTCGTGGACGGCGGAGAAAACCTCCGAGGTGATCTCTCAGGCAACCCGCCCGGCGACCAAACCGGAAACAGGCATGCCGGCGAGAGGCAGATACCCTGACTATCCGCCTGACGATGTTCGATTGGACCCGAACGACAACCAGGCGGTAGCCGCTCAGGTGCGATCGTTACTTCACGGGGAATGGCGCAAGGCCTACGATGAACTAGTGCGCCTTTATTTGCGAGGCCGGGATGAGGGGACGTTGGGTTCCAACGAAGCCTGGGCGCTCTTCACGGCCTGGCGCACGTATGGTTTCGCCCGGGTGACCAATGCCCTGCAGGACTCATTGGACTATCCCGACCTGGCCCAGGTGGGTCGGACCTGCCTGTTTGTGGAGGTATTATCGCTCTTGGAGCAGGAGAGGATCGGCCAGGCGTCGTCGGCATTCTTCAGGCAGCATCTAGAGGAGTTGGTGGAAGACAATCCTGATCTGAAGGAATGGAGGTACGCCATCGAAGAGGCGGTGGTCAACAATAAGAAAAGCCTCAAGTACATCGCGGCCATCTTGAAGCGCCGCAAATTGCAAGAGAAGGGCGATCTGATGCCCAAGGTGGAGGGATTGAGAGTTGGCCGAGCCGGTGCCGATCGGCAAGGTGCTAAGGGAACTAAACGAAGGGCTTCTCGCTGGACCGAGGAGGAGCTTCAGGCCGCCAGAGAGGCCGACGCCGGAAAAGAGTGGGCCGCCCCGCCAGACTAGGGGCCGGGAAAAGAACTGCCCCACCTGCCTGGGGGCCGGTTGGGTCACCAGCGATGTCCCGATTGGCCACCCGGATTTCGGCAAGCTTCGGGAGTGCCCCGATTGTAACGCCGCGGTTCAAAGGCGACTGCGGGCCATGCAGGCCCTTTCCTCTCTGCGGGGGTGGATGTTAGACTGCACCTTCAAGAGCTTTCAACGGGTGCAGGGCGCCGCGGATGCCTATCATGCTGCCTTGGAGTTCGCCAAAGAGCCCAAGGGGTGGTTGGTGATCTACGGCATCAATGGCAACGGCAAAACTCACCTGGCGGCGGCCATCACCAACTCGCTATTGGAAAAGGGCAAGGTGGTGCTATTCCTTAACGTGCCTGAGCTCCTGGACTATCTGCGAGATGCCTTCAACCCCAAGCGCGATCGGGACGAGAGCGCCATGTCCTACGAGGAGAGGTTCACCACCATCAAGACGGCGCCAGTGTTGATCCTGGACGACTTCGGCGCAGAGAGCGAGACGGCCTGGGCCAACGAAAAGCTGTATCAACTCTTGAACTATCGTACCGATATGGCCTTGCCCACGGTCATCACCACCAATCTCAAGCTGGAGGACTTCGAGGAACGGTTGCAGTCCCGTTTGGCCAACCGGTTGATTGGCAAAATAGTGAAGAATACTGCCCCTGACTTTCGAAGGGGAGCAGGAGAAAAGGGGAGCTGAATTGGAAGGGCAATTTCAGATCTTTTCGGGCAATTCCAACCTGGCACTGGCCAACGAGATCTGCCAAAACCTCAATGTTCCCCTGGGGCGAGCGCTGGTGGGGCAGTTCAAGAACGGCGAGACCAGGGTGCGCATTGAGGAAAACGTGCGCGGGTCCGACGTCTTCCTGATACAGTCCATCTGCGCTCCGGTGAATCACCACCTGATGGAGCTCTTGCTGATGATCGATGCCCTGCGTCGGGCCTCGGCCAGCCGCATTACCGCAGTGATGCCCTATTACGGTTACGCGAAGCAGGAGAAAAAGACCGCCGGCCGGGAGCCCATTTCGGCCAAACTGGTATCGAATCTCATCACCACCGCGGGGGTTAACCGGGTGCTCACCCTGGACCTGCATGCCGCGGCCATCGAAGGCTTCTTCGATATACCGGTGGACCACCTCCGGGCGGCGCCCATCTTAGCGGAGCGCTTCAAACAGATGAACCCCATGAATATGGTGGTGGTGTCACCGGATACCGGCGGCGTGAACCGGGCCAACGACTTCCGGGAGCGCATGGGGGCTTCCCTGGCCATCATTGCCAAGCAACGGCCCCAGCCCGACGTCTCCGAGATCCTGGAAATGGTGGGCGAGGTGAAAGACAAGATGGCGGTGATCGTGGACGACATGATCTCCACCGGTGGAACGTTGATCGAGGCAGCAGACTTGCTGATGGAGCGCGGCGCTAAAGAGGTGTATGCCTGTGCCACCCACGCCATCCTGGCGGGCAACTCCGCCGAGCTCATCCGCAATTCAGTGGTGAAAAAGGTAGTGGTGACCAACACCATCCCGGTGAGCGCGGAGCAGTGCAACGAGAAGATCGAGGTGCTCACGGTGGCGCCGCTTCTGGCCGAGGCCATCCAGAGGATACACAAAGACCTGTCGCTGAGCACGCTCTTTGTGTGAGCGGTGGCCGGCGGGAGCCGGGGACGCAGCGTAAGGAGTTGATGATCTCTTGGAGTCAGATAGTTGGGGTGAGCTGCTGCTCATCGGAATGCTCATCCTGCTCAATGCCTTCTTTGCTGCCTCGGAAATTGCCATTATTTCCGTCCGCAAGACCCGGCTGAAACAGTTAGTGGAGGAGGGAAACCGCGAGGCCCGGATCGTGCACCGGTTGTCCGAGAACTCCAGCCGGTTCCTGGCCACCATCCAGGTGGGGGTCACCCTGGTGGGCTTCTTCACTGCGGCCACAGCGGCGGTCTCGCTGTCACGTCCCCTGCAACAGTTCATCGCCCTCATCCCTTTGTCCTGGGTAATCCAGATCAGCCAGCCCCTGGCGGTGGGCTTGATCACCCTGACCCTGGCTTTTATGATGCTCATCTTCGGAGAGTTGGTCCCCAAGGCCCTGGCCCTTCAGCACGCGGAGCGCATCTCTCTCCTGGTGGCTCGCCCCCTGGATGTCCTGGCCACCCTGGCCTCCCCCATGGTCCGGGTGCTTACCCTGGCCACCGATGGTGTGATGGCCATCTTCGGCGGCGGCCGGAGAAGCTCTTTGCCGTTCGTCACCGCGAACGAGATCAAGACCATGGTGGATGCCGGTGAGGAAGAGGGAGTGCTGGCCCAGGAAGAGAAACAGATGATCTTCTCGGTGTTCGACATGGCGGAGACCACGGTGCGAGAGATCATGGTGCCGCGCATCGACATGTTTGCCGTGGACATAGAGACTTCCTTTAAAGAGGTCCTAGAGCACATTAACAAGACCGGCCATTCCCGCATTCCGGTTTACGAGGGCAACGTGGACAACATCGTGGGCATACTGAACGCCAAGGACCTTTTCCGACACCTGGGGGCGCTACAGGTCTCCGCTGGCCTGCGCAAGATCATCCGGCCGGCCTACTTTGTGCCCGAGTCCAGGAGGGTGGACGATCTCTTGCGGGACTTGCAACGGGAGCGGGTGCACATGGCTATCGTGGTGGACGAGTTTGGCGGCACCGCGGGCCTGGTGACGATCGAAGATCTGTTGGAGGAGATCGTCGGCGAGATTCAGGACGAGTATGACAGAGAGGAGCCCCAGATCGAGCGCCTGAGTGAGGACGAGGCGATCTTCGACGGGCGGGTGGGCCTTCACGACGTCAACGACGTGCTGTCGCTGGACCTCCAGGGTGAGGACTATGATACCATCGGCGGGTTGGTGCTCACTCACCTGGGCAAGATGCCAGCGCCTGGCGATACCGTGGAGATGGAGGGCATCGCTATCACTGTCCTCTCCACGCTGGGGAGAAGGGTCAAGAAGGTGAGGGTGACGAAGTTGGCGAAGGAAGAGGGAGAAGGGCGGAGGGAGGAAGAGGAAGAAAATTAGTAGAATGAAGGAAATAAAGGTCGGTGATTTCCTGCTTTGACTGATGAGGAACTGGTGGTCCTGGCCCAAAAGGCTCGTATCAATTCCTATTCGCCGTATTCCCATTACTCAGTTGGTGCGGCGCTTCTGGCCGCGTCGGGCCGGGTTTATACCGGGTGCAACGTAGAGAACGCCTCCTACGGGCTGACGGTGTGCGCCGAACGCGTGGCGGTTTGGAAGGGTGTTTCCGAAGGGGAGAAGGAGTTCACCGCGGTGGCCATTGCCAGCGACAACTCCGCCAGCCCTTGCGGTGCCTGCCGACAGGTGCTGGCGGAGTTCGCCGGGGGTAAAGACGGCTTACAGCGGTTCCGGGTGCTTCTGGTGAACCCCCGGGGCGAAAGACAGAGCTTCACCCTGGCCGAGCTCTTGCCCGAGGCCTTCAGCGCGGCCAAGCTCAGAAGGGCCTGAGGATTGCTGGGGCCACTCCAGGACCTCTTGCACTTCGATTCCGGAGTCTGGGGAGAGGTTCTCCGGAAAGATCACCAGGTTCGAGCCTTTCCCGGTAACGGAGGGCACCAGCAAGCCCTCTGCCCCGGCCGCCCGCAGCAGCCTGGCCAGCCTGCGGGGTGTGAAATAATCAGTGGCATGAAGGATATCGGCAGCTCTTGCGCCCAAAGCCTGCAACGTCCCGGCATCTCGTAGGTCCGCCACTTTATGGAGTCTAACCTG
>DYIS01000062.1:985-10917 GCA_020723545.1 Ktedonobacter racemifer | reverse complement strand
TCTACTACGCGAAAAACAGGTCCGCCGCTATCTGGAGATGTTAGGCCTGTGGGAGCGCCGCACCGACACTGTAGGCGAGTTCTCCAAGGGCATGAAGCAGAAGATGGCCATAGCCAGGGCCCTCATCCACGAGCCCAAGGTGCTCTTCCTGGACGAGCCCACGGCAGCCCTGGACCCGGAGGCGGCCAGGGTGGTTCGTCATTTCATAGCAGAGCTGAAAACTGAAGGGCGCACCATCGTTCTTTGCACCCACAACCTGGACGAGGCCGACCGCCTGTGCGACCGCATCGGCGTTATGAAGCAGCATCTCATCCAGGTGGACACACCAGCCAACCTGCGCCAGCGGCTCTACGGTCGCAAGGTAGTTGTCCATCTTAAAGCCTTGACCGAGCCATTGGTCGCCGCAGTGCGGAGTCTGCCGTTCATCAGAAGCATCGAGAGGATAGACAACCAATTGATCATTGGCCTGGATAATCCGGAGGATCAGAACCCAATTCTCGTCCGCAACCTGGTGCAAGCGGGTGGCCAGGTGCAATTTGTCAACGAACTGAAGCATTCCCTGGAAGAGGTGTACTTCAGCCTGATCGATGGAGGCAAAGTAGCATGAACCGGGTACGCGTGATCATCGATAAAGAGTGGGCCGAGGTGCTCAAGAACAAAATGATCATCTACACCGCCGGGTTAATGCCCACACTTTTCGTGGTCATCCCGTTGGTGATGCTATACATGACCAATAAAGAGAAGGGCTCTCTCCGGGGCATGGAGAACATCACCTCCCTCCCGGCCTTCGCTGGCATGGACCCCAAAAGCGCGGCGCAGGTCCTGCTGGTCAACCAGTTCATGTTCTATTTTCTCATGATCCCGCTCATCGTGCCCATCTTCATTGCCTCCTACAGCATCATCGGGGAGAAGCAGCAGCGCAGCCTGGAGCCACTCCTGGCCACCCCCATCAGTGTCTGGGAGCTCTTGCTGGGAAAGGTGCTGGCGGCGGCGATGCCGGCGGTAGCCCTTACCTGGTTAGCCTTCGCCGCCTACGCTGTCCTGGCCCGTTTCGTGGCCACCGACTTGGTATATGGAGTGATCGTGAGCCCCATGTGGCTTTTGGCGCTTATCGTCCTGGCACCGCTATTCACTGTGCTTTCGGTGAGCCTGGCGGTGATCATCTCCTCCCGGGTGAACGACGTGCGGCTGGCAGAGCAGATCGGCGGCCTCTTGGTGTTGCCTTTCGTAGCCGTCAGCATCGCGGCTACGGCGGGAAAGATACTCCTGAACTTCCAGATGTTCGCCCTGGGCGCCCTGGCCGTGGCCTTCCTAGATGTGGCCGTGGTTTACGTGGGGGCAAAGCTGTTCCAAAGAGAGACGATTTTGACCAAATGGAAGTAAGGATAAGGTAATTACACTCCAGTTCCTGCCGCAGCTCACCGCCACAATCCAGCCTTTCCTGATCCTGTTAGTGCCCGTGGATGTGGCCGTAGGCTATTTGCTCTTGCTCTTTGCCTATCGCCGGAGTAGCGTGAAAGGCGAACTACTATGAAGGGGAAAGCTCTCGCAACATTGTCCCTCACACTGGAAATGGCGCTTGCCGCCTGTGGGGCTGAGCCGGCCCGGCCATTGTCTTTTAGCGTTCCATGGTCGTATTTAGAACAGACCGAGTACGTCCTCTACGACAAAGACGGCAAGGAGATCGGCCAGACCACCTGGACCATCACCAAGGAGGGCGAGACCTACATCCTGGGCGAGAAGACCAGGATCGGGTCCTTGCACGATGAAAAACTGGTCACTGTCCAGGCCACCGATTTGAAGCCGATCACAAGTACCTGGCAGAGGAGAGGCACGCCCGCTGACTTCAGCCTGGAGGCCGAATACAAGGGAGACAAGCTTGTCGTCAAGGCCAGGACTAAAGATGGTGACAAGGATGTCACCATCGGTGTCCCCGCCGACGCCTACGACAACGATGAGAGCCTGATGATGATCCGGGCCCTGCCCTTAAACGAGGGCTTCAGCACCGCCTATACCAATGTGATCCCGGCCACCGCCTCTTCGGTGAAGCTCAGGCTAAAGGTGTTGGCCAGGGAAACGGTGGAGACCCCGGCGGGGACTTTTTCTACTCATAAACTAGAGATGGACTTTGGGACCGGCGTACAGTATGCCTGGTACAGCGTGGATGAGCCATACTATCTCGTGAAATATCAAAACGTCCAAAGCGGCGTGGTGTTTCTTTTGAGAAGGCATTCGTAGAGATGCAACGTTTCTTACGCCGCTTCGTAGTACAGGGTGCGCAGGACGAACGGTTGGGAGGACAAATGTGGACTACGGAAAAATCCTGAGACGCGCCTTTCACATCACCCTGAGGTATAAGGCCCTTTGGCTGTTCGGTTTCATCCTGACCCTACTGGGCAGCGGCGGGAACTTCGGCCAGAGCTTCCGCTACAGCTTCAGTGGCGGCCCCAGCACGCCAGGTGCCCTCCCTTCGCCAGAAATGGCCACCGGGGTTATCATCGCCGTAATCGCCCTGGGGCTGCTGCTGGGGTTGTTGGCGGTCGTGCTCAACCTAGTCTGCCATGCGGCTCTGATCGGCATGGTGAATGAGATCGAGGAGGACGAGAAAACCAGCATTAGGGGTGGCTTTAAGATCGGCCTCGCCCGCACGGTCACCTTGTTCCTGATCCGCCTGGTGATCGGCATCCCGGCCTTTGCGGTCACGCTCTTTCTGATTCTCCTGGGGCTGTCTCCACTGCTACTGCTGCTCGTTGACAATACGGCAGCCAAGGTCATCGGCGTCGGCCTGGCAGTAGGGCTCCTTCTCCCGGTCCTAGGGGTGATCATCCTGGGGGCGCTAGTCCTCAGCGTGGCCTGGGAGTTCATCGACCGCTCTTGTGTGATCGAACGGCGTGGTGTTCTTGATTCCATCAAAGGAGGCTTTGGCTACATCCGGCGCAACCTGGCCAGAGTGGGGCTTGCCTGGCTACTGATGTTCGCCGTGGGCATCGGCTGGGGACTGGTGATGCTGCCGCTCGTCTTGTTGCTGATCCTCCTGGTGGCGGGTCCTGCCCTGGTAACCTACCTGGCAACGAACGCCCTGGGCCCGACCCTCTTGGTAGCCATGCCTCTGGGCCTGATCGCGGTCCTCGTCCTGGCTTTCGTTGGGGGGCTCATGGTGGTCTTCCGCTCCAGCTTCTGGACGCTGACTTACCTGGAGCTAAAGAGCTTGTCGCCGGCCAGCGCCCCGGCAGTGACTAACCCATAGGGCGGGGGATCAACGACCACTTGGCGGCGGGCGCCCCTGGCCGTTCCTGGCCGGCAGCCTTCTTTACTATTCTAGTGCGATGACCACTGAGCTGCCTTGTCCCAGGCCGTGGACCTGTCCGCATCGTTTGTCCGGACTAGCCGGCGGGCTGGGTTTCCTCTTCACAGACCAGGGCATAGAGGCAGTTATCCCGGGGGGCGGTTCGGAACTTGTGAATCTCCCACCTTATTCTTGGCCCCACGCTCTTGACCAGCAGGACCAGAGTGGGCTCGGTGAAGATGTCATACCGAAAATTGGCCCGGCAGATCTGTTCGCAAAGGGTCAAATCCTCGTCACAAAAAGCCACCATGGGGCAGTTGGCATTCTTCAGCTTCAGCACCACCCGCTCTTCGCTCTCCTGGGCAGTGGGGATGAACTTCATGCGAATGTAGCGGCTGGCGGCCCGGTCAATGGTGTAGACCACCGGATTGCGGTGTTCCAGACGTTCCCAGTAGCAGGCCTGGAGCATCTGGTAGGCAGCCAGGGCGTCGTCGGTGTAGATGCGTTCTCGCTCTTTTAGAAACTCGGCTTTCCGGGCGATCTCCTCTCGATCGACTTGAGCGAAGACCTCCTCGGCCGTCCGCCTGGCCGCCTCCTCCGGGCCGACCTGCCGGGCCAGGGCCACCTCCTGCCGAAGCTTCTGCAAGATACGGGTGACGGCGTATGGATCACTCATGCCCTTTGCCATCCCCTCGGTAACGTATCCGGGTGAAACCGCTCACGCTCTGGAAGCCATGTCCAGCACCTCGCCAGGCTCTCAACTTGGCTCAATGTCCATCTAACATTCCCCTCAGTAACACAAGTTGCGTAGCCAGGGCCTCCTTGTCCTTCCAGTACTCCAGTGACACCATCTTGGGACTGGAATGCCTCAGGACATAGGCCAACACCTCGTAGTCCGGCTGGGTCATGGTCTCATGTCGGTCCCTCAGGATCCCACCTTCCTCCCTTGGCCCCGAGACGTGGATCTCCACCGTCTTCTCCAGAGGCAGACGGGCCAGGTAGTCGTAGACGTCGTAGCCCAGAATGGAGGCGCTTACTCGAGCGTGGGCGACGTCCAGCAGGAGCTCACACCCCGTCTCCTGTAGAACGCGGGCGATGAAGTCGGGCTCGCACACGTGGTCGTGGGCGTGATTGAGGCATCGGGGCAGGTTCTCCAGGAGCAAAGGCACAGGGATGGCGGCCTGGAGCTGTTTGGCGTTGCGGCAGATGTTCTCCCGGGCCTCGTCCAAAGACAAGAGCCGGGTGCCCAGGACCGGCATCATTTCTCTGGCAATCCTGACCTCCTCGCAACTGAAGCCGAGGTGCTCGGAAAGCCAGGGGGTCCTGGTCAGCGCCACCCAGGCATTAACCTTTGACAATGCTTCTTGAGGAAAGGTTTCCCCCCGGCTCAGCACCTCAGTGCCGTGCAGGACCATTGGCAAGCCAGAGTCAAAAGACGCCACAGTCTGGGGAGCCATCCAGCTTCCCACCTTTAGATAGTCCACCTCAACCCGCCCTTCGTGGATCAGCTCCACAAGCTGTGGCGCGGCGTTGGCGCTCAGATAGGTCACTCTCTTCTCCTGGGCTGTTGTTCGTGAATTATGACACCGGCCAGTTGATGCCAAATGGCTCTTCTTCCAGGTAAGACAAGGCCGGTCCGCGGACCGGCCTCACGGTTATCTTGCGCTCGAAACTATTGCTGCTCCCGCAGCAGCTTGGTAAAGCTGTCCCAGTGCCCCTGCTCGTCCACCAGGATGTTCTCGATGATGAGGGAGGTGCCCACCTCGCCGGCCTCCTCAGCCTGTTTGATCCTCTTGGCGTAGTCCTCCAGGGCACCCTTTTCGGCGGCCAGGTCCAGCTCCAGCATCTCCTTGATCGTGGCGGTCTGCTTGATGGGCCGAGGTTTCACCGTGGGCACGCCTCCCATGGCCACGATGCGCTCGGCCAGGATCTCGGCATGCTTCATCTCGTCCTTAGCCACCTCCTCCAGCAAATCAGAGATGGGCAGCCGCTTCAGGCCCATGATCATGAAGGAATGTTGCAGGTACTGGATGATGGCCTGCAGCTCTCCCGCCAGGTCCTCGTTCAGGTCATCGATCAGTTTCTTGTTGTCCATTGGTTCTCACCTCCTTTTGATGGGACTCCATCGTCCACCGGCCTCGCGGCGTGACTCGTGGTTTCAAAATCAATTATATCACCAAGACTATGCCTGAGGCAAGCGTCAAGGCAACATCATGTTCTCTCCAACTGCCAGGAGGAACCTGCGCGTTGAGTCTGCCGCTCCCCTGCGCCCGAGATATGTGATATAATGCGTGCGTCCCGAGAATCAGCATACTGTCTTTTGAAGGTGCCAGCATGCCTCAGTTGGACCGGAGGGGACTAAGGGTTGTGGCAGGGATGGTGGCTTTACTCTTGATCCTCTATCTGGCCCTTATCAGCATCCCCTCTCTGGATCGGCTGGTCTATCGCTCGCCGCTGGCCGGAGCGCCCGAGGCCCTTAAAACGAGACTCAGGCCTCTTCGAGCGCCTTTGGCGGTCGACGTCTACCCCGCTAAAGACGCCAAAGAGATATCTCCCTCCTCCGCCGTAAGCGTCACCTTCTCCGTCCCCATGAACCATGCCCTCACCGAACGGGCCATAAAGATAGAGCCTGCTTTGCCGGGCACCTTCAACTGGAAAGACAACACCCTCATCTTCAATCCCCAGGCCCATGAGGCCTGGGCACCGAATACCGTAGTCACGGTAACGGTGGGGACCGGGGCCCGCTCCTGGCTCTTGCGGGCCAAGGAAAAGGCCCTTCAAACAACCTTCACCGTGGCCGGCCCGCCGGCGGTGGTGGCCACCATCCCGTCGGCCAATGCCCGCTACGCCTTCATCACCGGCAAAGGACCAGAATCCAACGTCACCATGACCTTCAATCGCCCCATGGACGAAAAGTCGGTGACCGACCGCATCACGGTGAGCCCTGCCCCGGCCGGCCTGCGCTTCGGGTGGGTGGAGAACCGGCTTTTCTTATACGGGGCCTGGCAACCCTCCACCAGCTACCAGATAAAGCTGATGCCCGGAGCCAGGGACCGCCTCTTCGGCACGGAGATGAGGGATGCTTTCTCGTTTGGCTTCACCACCACCAGGCGGCCGCCCTGGCTGGGCATCACCGCCATGGGGTACTACGGCCTCCTCTCGGCCTACGAGCCCCGGAGCTTCCCGGTAGAGGCGGTGAACGTCAGCGCCCTGGACCTGAAGCTCTATCGATTGGATACCGCCAGCTACCTCAAGATCCAGGGCTTCTCCTGGAACGACCGCCGCAGCTACAAGCCCGACCTGCCCCTGGTACGCTCGTGGCAAGAGCCGGTGGAGACCCAACCGGACATGGTGACCAGCGTGCCGGTGGAACTCGGTGACCTGGCCCCTGGCCTGTACTTTCTCGCCGTCTCCTCGCCCGAGGGCACCAAAGACGCCCAGGTCTTGGTGGTGAGCAGGTCTGCCCTGACCATGAAACGCACCGATACCCAGGCCCTGGTATGGGCCACGGACATGGCCCAGGGCCAGGTAATCCCGGGAATGGACGTGACCCTCTACAACCAAAAGGGCCAGAAGCTGGCCTCGGGCCTCACCGACGAAAAGGGGGTTTTCCTATCGGCGCCACCTAAGACGACGGGCCCCATCCATGCCCTGGGCACCCGGCCCGGCGATGTGGCTGCGGTGGCGGCCGATTGGCAGGCGGGGGTGGAGCCCTGGCGCTTCACCGGCATCCCCTGGCAGTGGCAGGTGGAGACGAAGGAGCACCGGGTCTTCGTCTACACCGACCGGCCCCTCTATCGCCCGGGTCAGACCGTCTACTTCAAGGGCATTGTCCGCCAGGACAAGGACGGAGAATACTCCCAACCGCCTCTGGGCACCGCGATCTACGTCTCGGTGAGCAACTGGGATAACCAGGTGATCTACAAGAAAACCCTGAAGACCACCCCCTTTGGCTCCATCAGCGACTCATTCCTCCTGAACCGGGAGGTCAAGCTAGGTGAATACCAGATCCGCGCCGAGGTGGGCAAGGAGCCGGGGCCCGAGGCCCGGTGGCAGTACCAGTCGGCCATCCGAGTGGAGGAATACCGAAAGCCGGAGTTCGAGGTCTCGGTGCGGACCGACCGATCAGACTACGTCAACGGGGATGTCATCAGCGCCACCGTCCAGGCGCGGTACTATTTCGGCGCGCCGGTGGCGAACACCAAGGTCCGCTATGCCCTGTACGCCAACGACTACTGGTTTTACTGGGCAGCCAATGAGGATTTCGATTTCGGGGAGGTGACCCAACGCTACTGGGGATATGGTAAGGAGATCTTTGCCAGGGAGGCTACCACCGACGCCGACGGCCTCCTTTCGCTGACCATACCGGCCAACGTGGGCACGGAGCAGCGCAGCCAGGTCTTCACCCTGGAGGCCTCGGTCATGGACCCCACCAACCAGCCGGTGAGCGGTTTTAAGAGCGTTATCGTACACCGGGGCCTCTTCTACATCGGTGCCAAGCCGGACAAGTACGTGGCCACCAGGGGCCAGAAGGCATCTTTCTCGATCCAGACGCTGGACACCAAATCCCGTCCGGCCGGGCCGGCGTCGCTCCGCTACACCATCACCCGCATTGAGTGGAAGAACACCCGGGAATACGGCCCCAAGGGCTACCTCTGGAAGCCCGAGCCGGTGACAACCACCATGGCTGCCGGCAGCCTGGTCACCGGGCTGGATGGAACAGCCCATCTGGACTTCATCCCGCCCATGGGCGGCTCCTACCAACTGGAGTTGATCGGGGTCGATGCCCGGGGCAACCGGGTCCTGGGCTCCGCCTGGTTGTGGGTCTCGGACACCGCATTGGTGCGTTGGCGCTGGGAGAATAACGACCGCATCGAGCTAAGGGCCGACAAGAAGCGCTACCGGCCAGGCGAGATCGCCCGGGTGCTGGTGGCCTCTCCCTACCAGAATGCCAGGGCCCTGGTGACCGTGGAGAGAGGCCGGATCATCAGCCACCGCCTGGTAGAGCTGGACTCCAACTCCGCCATCCTGGAATTCCCGGTGGAGAAATCCTACTTCCCCAACATCTTCGTCTCGGTCGCGCTCATCCCCCAGGGCGAGCGGCCCAGCTTCAAGGTGGGCTACGCTGAGCTGCAGGTGGAAGATGAATCGAATGCCCTTCAGGTGAGCATCTCCCCCGATAAGGCCGAGCACCGGCCCGGCGAGAAGGCCACCTACACCGTGAAGGCCGTGGACTTCGCCGGCAAGCCGGCCCGGGCCGAATTCAGCCTGGGGGTGGTGGACGCCGCCATCTATGCCCTGGCTGGCGACACCACCAAAGACATCGTGGACGCCTTCTGGGGCCGCCGCAATCTGGGGGTGCAGTCGGCCTACTCGCTGGCCATCCTGCTCAACCGGCATAACCTCCGGGAGGACTGGGGCGGCGGTGATCTGGGCGCCGAACAGGGCTTGCGCAAGATCTTCCCCGACACCGCCTACTGGAACCCGGTGGTCGAGACCGACGAGCTGGGAGCGGCCAGGGTCGAGGTGACGCTGCCCGACAACCTCACCACCTGGCGAGCCTTTGCCAAGGGGGTCACCGCCGACACCAAGGTGGGCGCAGCCCGGGCGGACCTCATCGTCAACAAGGAGCTCATCGTGCGACCGGTATTGCCCCGCTTCCTGATGATCGGCGACCGGGCGGTGGTGGGGGCCCTGGTGCACAATTACACCGGTCGAGAAGCAGAGGTAGACGTGGTGCTGCAGGCCCAGGGCGTCACGCTGGAGGACAAACCTCAGGCGGGCAGCAATGTGGCGATACCTAACGGTGAGACACGGAAGTTCACCTGGGCGGTGAAGGTAGATAAAGTCGAAAAGGCGACCTTGCGCTTCCGGGCCAGCGCCCTGGCCCCTGGCGGAGCCGCCGACGCAGTGGAGATCAGCCTGCCCGTGCTGCCCTTCGGTGAAAAGGCGGTGGTGGCCGAGGCCGGGGAGACCCCGGAGTTGGCCTTGCGGACCCTGGAACTGCCCAGGGATGCCATCTTCCCAAAGCTCACGGTGGACACGGCGCCGTCCCTGGCCGCCGGCCTGGTGGACAGCCTGGACTATCTCACCGGCTATCCCTACGGCTGCATCGAGCAGACCATGAGCCGCTTTCTGCCCGATGTCCTGGTGAGCCAAGCCATGAAGGCCTTGAGCATCGAGAACGCCAGGCTCAAGGAGGAGCTGCCCAAGATGGTGGAGGACGGGCTCACCCGCATCTACGCCATGCAGCGCTACGACGGCGGCTGGGGGTGGTGGGAGGGCGATGCCCCGGACCCGCGCATCACCGCCTACGTGGTGTACGGCCTGAGTGAGGCGAAGAAGGCCGGCTTTCCGGTGGACCAGAGGGTCCTGGAACGAGGCGCCAAGGCCCTGAGGGAGCCCCTGGTCAAGACCGATGACCTGAACCTGAAAGCGTATCTGGTCTACGTCCTCACCGAGTACGGCCAGGGCGACATCTCCTTGTCTCGTTCCATACTTGACCGCCAGGCCTCGCTGACCTTGGAGAGCAGGGCCTACCTGGCCATGGCCCTCCAGGCCACCAGGAGCCCCGCCGAGGCCAGGGCCTTGACCGACGATCTCCTGAGCAAGGCCATCGTCACCGCCACCGGCGCCCACTGGCAGG
>DYIS01000062.1:727-975 GCA_020723545.1 Ktedonobacter racemifer | reverse complement strand
TCCAAGAGGAGCGCAAGTACATGGCCTCCAGCGGCCGGACCACGGCGGTGATCCTCCAGGCCCTGATGCGGGTGGACCCCAGGAATCCCGTCGTCCCCAAGGTGGTCCGCTGGCTCATGGAGAGCCGCCGCGGAGGGTACTGGCGTACCACCCAGGAGACCGCCGCCACCCTGATCGCGCTCACCGAATACCTCGGGGCCACCAAGGAGTTGCAGGGCAACTTCACCTACCAGGTCGCGGTGAACGGC
>DYIS01000062.1:0-717 GCA_020723545.1 Ktedonobacter racemifer | reverse complement strand
AAAGGAGCGGGGCGTGACCCACCAGGACATCGCCGAGCGAGACCGGGTTGTGGTAAACGACCCGCGGCCCGGCGGCAACGAGGTGAAAATCACCAAACAGGGGCCGGGGCTCCTGTACTACTCGGCTTATCTGGAGTACTACCAGGAGAGAGACCGCATCGAGGCCGGCCGCTCCTCCGATGGCCCTGTGGTGCGCCGGGATTACCTGGACCCCAAGACTGGAAAAACCTTAACCCAAGTGAAGGCAGGCGACCTGGTCCAGGTGCGGCTCACCATCGATGTGCCTGGCGAGCTGTGGTACGTGGTCATCGAGGACCCCTTGCCTGCCGGCCTGGAGGCGGTCAACGAGAGCCTCCGAACCACCTCAGTCCGGGAGGGAAAGGTGCTGAGCTACTGGAGCCACCCTGAGCTCCGGGACGACAAGGCAGCCTTTTTCGCGTATTGGATGTGGCCGGGCCAGCACACCTACACCTACCTGGCCCGGGCCGCCACGCCGGGGACCTTCTGGGTGCTCCCCACCTACGTCTATCCCATGTATAACCCGGAGACCTGGGGGCGGGGTGCGAGCGAGGTCATGACCGTCGCCGAGTGATGCGCGATGCGCGCCATTTAACCCGTCTTCCCTCCGACTAGTGTCCGGTAACGGAAGCATCTTTACATTTCTCGCCTTCGCGAGGATTGGGGGACCAGGCTGAAAATAGCCACGGAACCACCAAG
>DYIS01000061.1:4578-10963 GCA_020723545.1 Ktedonobacter racemifer | reverse complement strand
CTGTTTAGGACTTACACCTATGACACCTTGCCGGTTTTGACCGGCGCACCGAAGCTTCACCTCAAAGCGACGAGAGAATTCACCGTAGAGAGCGGAGTTCGCGTAGCTCACCGCGAAGACACTAAGACACCAAGTTTTCCTTTGTGTCTTTGTGCCTTGGTGGTTCAATTGGCGATCAGAACTCTGCCTCGCCCCACATGCCGGCTTTCAAGGCCCGGTCGGGATTAGGCACAAGGACCTTGACCGCGTAGACGATTTTGGCCCGCTCGTCCCTGGTCTGAACGTTCTTGGGAGTGAACTCGGCACGGGAGGAGACGTAGATCACCCGGCCGGCAAAGGTGCGACCGGGGTAGCCGTCCACCGTCACCCGGGCCTCGTGGCCCACCTGGACCCGGCCCGCCTGAGCCTGCGCCAGGTAGACTGTCATCTTCAACTGTTCCATCTGGCCTAGGGTGAGTAGGACGGCACTGGTGCCCACCGTCTCGTCCGGCTCCACCAGCCGCTCCAACACCACTCCTCCCGCTGGCGCTGCCAGGGTCAACCTGGCGAACTGGGCCTGGGCCAGTTCCACGGCGGCCTCAGCCTGGTGCACTTGGGCCTGGGCAATGGCTAAGTCCTCTGCGGTGGGGCCCACTTCCAGGACCTCCAGGGCTGCCTGTGCCGCCTCCAGAGCTCTGGCTGCCTGCTCGTAGGCGCCTTTGGCTGCATTCACCTGGGCGCCCAGGATCAAGGGGTTGGCCTTGATCGCCAGGAGGTCATCCAGGCCCTTTTGTGTCCCCTCGCGGGTGGCTTGGGCGGCCAGCACCGCGGCTTCAGCAGCCCTGGCCTGCCGGTCCGCCACGTCCCACTCGGCGCTGCCGGGGAAATACCCGTCGCGCAAGGCCAAGGCGGTGGCCAATTGCGCCCTGGCCTGCTCCACCTGCTGGTCAGCCACTGTCAACTGACTGTGGGCGGTGGCGATCTGGAGACTCAAGTCCTGGGGATTGCGGCGCACCGCGGCGGCGTTCTCCCAGGCCTGCCTGGCTCCCCTGGCCACAGCCTGGGCCTGAGCCAGGGAAGCCCTGGCCGCCGCCGATTCCTCCGGCCGCGCACCGGCCTTTACCCGGGCCAGGTTGGCCTGGGCCACGGCCAGGGCAGCCTGGGCCTGTTCCACCTGGGCTCTGCCCAGGGCGTCGTCCAGCCTGGCCACCACTGCTCCAACTGTCACTTCGTCGCCCTCTTTGGCCAACACCTCGGCGACGCGACCCCCAGTGTCGGTCACTACCAGCAACCTCTCTGCCTCCAGGCTGCCGGTGGCTCGGACAGGGCCGCCCTCGACCGTCCGTCCCTGGAACCAGTACCACCCTCCGGCCAAAAGTGCCAATAAGCCCACTACCAAGATCGCCGCGATCCGCAATCTTGCCATACGAGCCCTCCTCGAGCCGGGCGCCGCGGCGCCCTAGAGCCCGGCCTCCCCCCACATGCCGGGTTTCAATGCCCCATCGGGGTTGTCCAGCACGATCTTCACCGCGTATACCGTGCGTGCTCTCTGGTCCCTGGTCTGGATGCTCTTGGGCGTGAACTCAGCCCGGGAGGCGATGAACGTTACCTTGCCGGTGAAATTCCGGCTAGGGTAGGCATCGGCAACCACCATTACATCTTGCCCCAGGCGCACCCGGCCCAGCTCTCCTTCCGGCACGTAAATCGACATGGTCACCTGGTTCAGGTCTACCAGCCGGAGTAACGTGGCACCCGGCAGGGCCAGCTCGCCCAGGCTAACGGTCCTGGCCTTGACCAGCCCGGCCCGGGGAGCCCGCAGGGTGAGCTTATCGTGCACTAACTGTGCCGCCCGCAAGCCAGCCTGGGCCTGCCTCACCTGGGCCTCGGCCCCCGCCCTCTGCTCGGCGGTGGCGCCGTTCCGCAGGGCCTCCAGCACGGCCTGGGCCAGGGCCAGGGCTGCCTCCGCCGCTTCATAACGGGCTCGGGCCGCATCCACCTGGGCCTGCATGGCCAGGGGGTCCTGCTTCATGGCCTGGCTGGCGTTGACGCTGACCCAGGCCGACCACTCCTGGGCCACGGCCAGGCTCAGCCGGCTCTGCATCTCGTTCGGGACCGTCACGCGCTTCCGTATGGTGTCGAGCCCCGTTTCCAAGGCGACCCGCTGGCGCTGGGCGGCGTCTCTGGCCTGGAGGGCTGCCTGGACCCGCTGTTCCGCGGTGGCCACCCGGGCCCGGGCCGCGGCGATGCGAGCGTTCAGCTCCTGGGGTTCTTCAGTACCGACAGGCTATCCTCCACGGCCTGCCTGGCCGCGTCCCGGGCAGCCTGGGCCTGGCCCACCGCTGCCGCCGCCTGGCGCAGTTCCTGGGGACGGGCCCCGGCCAGTAGCCGGGCCTGTTGGGCCTGGGCCAACTCCAGGGCAGCCTGGGCCTGCTTCACCTGGGCCCGGGCCACGGAATCGTCCAAATGGACCAGCACCGCCCCGGCCTCCACGGTCTGGCCCTCTTCGGCGGCCACCTCCACCACTCGACCGGGGACTTCACTGGCGATGAGCACCTCCATGGCCTCCATGACGCCCGAGGCCAGGAAGGCCCCCGAGTTGGTCCGTGAACCCTCCACCGCCCACCAGAGCCCGGCGGCAATGACCAGGATCAATATCAAGGCCACTGGAACCCGCTTGTGTTTAGTGTGCATGTTACGCCCTCTTCCCAGCCTGCTGGTTGGCGCGGTTGACCGCTTTCATGCTGGCGATGAAAACGTCCTCCAGAGATGGCGGCACCAGGGCCACCCGCCGTGGAGGAGTCCCTCGCTTCCTGAGCAGGGCTTCGATCTGTGGCCCGTGGGCCGCGGCCTGGGGGGCGATGAGGTGGATCAGCGAGCCGTACATGGCCACCTCGTCGAAGATGCCCAGGCCGCGCAGGGCACCGGCGGCCGCCTCGGGCTCCGGGCAGTCCACCTCCAGCACCTGGGCCGGCATCTGGGCCTCCTTGATGGCCTGGGGTGTGCCCCGGGCCACGATGTGTCCCTCGTGAATGAAGGCCAGGGTCTGGCATCGCTCGGCCTCGTCCATGTAGTGGGTGGTGACGAAGATGGTGGCCCCGGCCTCGGCCAATTCGTAAAGCAGGTCCCAGAAGGCCCGCCGGGAGAGAGGGTCCACCCCTGCGGTGGGCTCGTCCAGGAAGAGCATCTGGGGCTGGTGGACGATGGCCGTGCCCAGGGCCAATCGCTGCCGCCAGCCCCCGGCAAGGTTGACAGCCCGCTCGTCCTCCCGCCCGGTCAACCCAGCCATCTCCACGATCGTCCTGGCTCGCTTCTGGAGCTCGGGTCCGGTGACACCATAGGTCCCGGCGTAGAACTGCAGGTTTTCCATCACGGTGAGGTCACCATAAAGGCTGAAACGCTGAGACATGTAGCCGATGCACTGGCGGATTTCCTCTCGCTGCCGGGTCACGTCGAAGCCCAGCACCTGGGCGCTGCCGGCGCTGGGCCGCAGCAACCCCAGCAGCATGCGGATGGTGGTGGTCTTTCCCGAGCCATTGGGCCCCAGGAAGCCAAAGATCTCGCCCTGTTTCACCTCAAAGTTGATCCCGGCCACGGCGGTGAAGTCGCCGAAGCGCTTGGTCAGCCCCTGGGCCACCACCGAAGGTTCGCTGGCTTTCATGGCCTCACCTCCCGCCTGGCGACCGCCGCTTGCTCCGCCCGAACCAATGAGATGAAGGCCTCTTCCAGGCGGGGCTCGGCACGGTGCAGGCCCCGGGGCAGGATGTTTCGGGCGGTGAGGGTCAGCTCCACCTGGGGCAGGCGCAGGGCGGCGTCGTCCACGAATACGCGCAACAGGTCACCGTAGGACTGCACCTCCAGGATGCCCGGCTGGCCGGCCAGGGCCTCCCGAGCCTGGCGCATGGGCAGGAGCCCCCGGCCATCGGGCATGGTGGGCTGCAGCTCCAGCAATTCGCCCTTCACCAGGCGGCGCATGCCTTCGGGGGCGTCAACATGGATGAGCCGTCCCCGGTATAGGAGCCCGACCCGGCTGCAGCGCTCGGCCTCGTCCATGTAAGGCGTGCTTACCAGCACGGTCACGCCCCGCAGGCGCAGCTCCAGCAGGATGTCCCAGAATTCCCGCCTTGACACCGGGTCCACTCCGGTAGTGGGCTCGTCCAGGAACAGCACCTCGGGGTCGTGGATCAGAGTGCAGGCCAGGGCCAGCTTCTTCTGCATCCCGCCGGAAAGGTGGACCGCCCGGCGGTCCTGAAAGCGCTCCAGACGGGAGAAGGATAGGAGCCGGGCGATCCGTGACGGCCGCTGATCCGGCGGCACGTTGAAGACGTCGGTGAAGAACTCCAGGTTCTCCCGCACCGAGAGGTCCGGGTACAGGGCGAAGCGGTGAGCCATGTAGCCGATGCGCACCTTGACTTCCTCCGGCTGGCGCACCGTGTCAAACCCCGCCACCGCCGCCCGGCCCTGGGTTGGCCTTAAGAGCGCGCACAAGAGACGGATGGTGGTGGTCTTGTCAGCGCCGTCGGGCCCGACCAGGCCAAAGGTCTCACCCCTGGGCACCGCCAGGTCCAGGCCGTCGACGGCCACCACCGGCCCGAAGCGCTTGGTCAACTTCTCGGCTCGGATGGCGAACTCGCCGCTCATGGGTCCTCCGCTTGAAGCCTCGGCCTATTCCAGGGTCTTGGTGAACCGCCGGGAGGCTGCCGTCAGGATCACCACCCCGAAGATGATCAGGGCTATGGCCTCCCCAAAGAACACGTCCAGCCCCACGCCTTTGAGGACGATCCCCCGGATGATCGCCAGCAGATAACGCAGCGGTATGACAAGGCTGATGGCCTGAAGCACCGCAGGCATCGCCTCCAGCGGGAAGAAGAAACCGGAAAGGAAGATGGATGGGAATAGAACGAGCACAGTGAGTAGCATGGCCTCTTGCTGGCTCCGGGCCAGGGCCGAGATGAACAGGCCCAACCCCAGGCTGGTGAGCAGGAACAGCGCCGCCAGGGCCAGGAGCAGGGGGAGGCTGCCGTGGACTGGAACGCCGAACCAGAAGATGCCGATCACCAGCACCTCCAGGAAATCGAAGAAGGCGACGACCACGTAGGGCGTAACCTTGCCCAGGACCAGTTCCACCGGCTTGATCGGCGTCACCACCAGTTGCTCGATGGTCCCCTGCTCCTTCTCCCGGACGATGGAGAGGGCAGTGAGAAACGTGGTCAGGAACTGGAGGATCAGCCCCATCAGAGCCGGGATCATGAAATGGCTGCTCCTCATCTCCGGGTTGTACCACACCCGAGGCCGCACGTCGATGCCGGGAAGGCGGGCCGGGTCCACGTTCAAGCGACGCTGGATGATCTGTATCCCCTTGGACTGGCCCACTGACTGGGCGGCGGCGAAAGCCGTGCTGGCCACCGCCGGGTCGGAGCCGTCGATGATGAAGGCAACGGCGGCCCGGTTCTCCTTCAATAGGTCATGGCCATAGCCAGAGGGGATGATCATCGCCGCCCGGGCCCTGGCGCTGTCCACCAGGTAGGTCAGGGCTTCCTGGCTGTCAGCGTAGTACTTGATATTGAAGTAATCCGAGGCCTGGTAGGTGCTGATCAGGTCGCGGCTTTCCGGGGTCCGGTCCTGGTCCAGCACCGCGGTGGGCAGGTGCTTTATGTCGGTCGTGACCGCATAGCCCAGGAGAATCAGTTGGATCACCGGGATCAAGAAGATCACGATCAAGGTCCGTGGGTCTCGGAAGATGTGGATGAACTCTTTGCGAATGATCGAGCGCAGGCGGACCAGGCTCATGGCTTGCTCCCTTCCCGCGGCTCGGGAGCGGTGATGCCGGCTGACGCCGGTCGTGGCACCAGGCCGCCGATGAGAAAGTCAACCAGCTCGCCCGCCAGGCGCTTGCGCTCGGGGCCGGACATAGAGCGCTCGCCCAGGATGGTGGGCACGACGAAGTTCATCACGAAGGCGCCCAGGGTGGCCCGGGCCACCATCCGCGCGTTCGTCTGCCGGTATATCCCCTTGTCCATGCGGGCCTGGAAGTAGGCCTCCAATTGGGTTGTCACCGGCAGGAAGACCCGGGTGAAATAGGACCGGCGAAGCTCGTCGTCCACCATGATCTGCTGAAACAGCACCAGCAGCATGTCGGCGTTGCTGGCAATGCTCTCCAGCCTTCGGCCGATCAGGTTTACGAGGAAGCTCTGCTCGTCCAGGTCGAAAAGCTCCGCGGTCAGAGCTTCCTCCAGGGACTCGGTGACCAGGTTTCCCAGCAGACTGATGAGCAGGTCCCGTTTGCCCTGGAAGTAGTTGTAGATCGTTCCCTCGGCTACCCCCGCCAGGGCGGCGATCTCCCGGGTGGTGGCCTTCTCGAAGCCCTTCTGAGCGAAGATGCGGCCCGCTGCCGTCAGGATCTCCCTCC
>DYIS01000061.1:0-4568 GCA_020723545.1 Ktedonobacter racemifer | reverse complement strand
CTCCGGCGTTCCTGGCGCAGCCTTTCCCGCAAGGCATCGGGTTTCCTAGCCATCACGGCATCCTCTCCTAATAGGTTAGTGAGCATGCACTCAGGTGAGTGAACGCACACTCATATTATACCACCAACCTGGCCTTTGTCAAGCCCTGGGCGCTACTTGGAAACGTACTTGACTGGTGGTCGGGTTTATGCTACGGTATGTGCAGGCAGGTTGGTGTTTGTCCCGCCGTGGCGGTGATTCACCGGAGATGAATCGCGCCGTGGGGAGCGGCGACGACGTTGCGCCAGACACCGGCGCTGTTATCCTGCAATGCACCTTGAGCTCTCTTAGGATTTTAAGCACCATGAACAAAACGAAGGATCAACTGTCAAAGAGATATCAAGCCGAGGTCCAGAGCGTCGTGGGGCAGATCATCAAAAAATACAGGCCTGAGAAGATCATCCTTTTTGGCTCCCTGGCCCGAGGCGAGTACCATGAGGGGAGCGATATCGATCTCTTTATAGTCAAGAGTAACTCACCTGAGCTGGGTGTTGATCGCATCCGGGAATTGGACAGGCTGATTAAATATCGGATAGGAGTGGATTTCATCGTCTATAAGCCAGAGGAGGTGGAGGAAAGGATCAGCCTGGAGGATCCATTTGTGAAGGCCATCCTCAAGGAGGGTAAGGTCCTGTATGGCTGACCCCAGGGTCGTCAGAGAATGGTTAGATAAAGCCGACGAGGACTACGGCTTTGCCGCTTCCACCCTTCAAGACACGGCTTACTTTGCTCTAATCTGTTTCCACTTTCAACAGGCCGCCGAAAAGTATCTAAAAGCCTACATCGTCGCCAACGAACTGGAGTTCAGACCAGCCCATAACCTCTTAGAGCTGCTGGAGATCTGCCGGCGGAGGGAACCTTCCTTTAAGCAGCTACGCGAAGCCTGCCGGTACCTAAATCCGTTCTACATTGAGAAGCGTTACCCTGTTCACTGGCCAACAAACTACACGAGAGAAGTAGCGCAAGAGGCCTGGCGCCAGGCGCAACAGGTCAACCAGTTCGTAAAGCGTCAGCTCGCGCCTCTGCGTTGAGCCATCATCCGCGGTGGGCCAGAGGAACGGCGATTGCATACCCTAGAAAGTGTATAGTATGTCGTGGACACCGCACATTTTTGCCTTGACTGTGCGGTGCGAGCAGGCTATAATGTACGGGCCACGCTTTTCTGACTTGAAACAGTGGTGGCACCCAAAGTTTACTGTGAGTTGACAAGTGTTGGGCCGGTCACGGTGACACCGTCCTCGGATAGAAGGAATCCATAGGGTGTCTGAACGGCATAACGTTTATCTCGGCCTGGGTGGAAACCTGGGTGATCGTCAGAGCAACCTGGTGCAGGCCTTGCAGCATATTCGCGCCCGGGCTGCTATCGAGAAGGTCTCTGCGTGCTATGAAACCAGGCCGGTCGGCTACCTGGAACAACCTGACTTCCTCAATATCGCCTGCCTGATCACTACCGTACTCTCCCCTCACGAGCTTTGGCGCTTCCTCAAACAGATCGAAAGACGGATGGGACGCGAGCCCAGCTTTCGCAATGCCCCGCGCCCTATTGACATTGACATCCTGTTTTACGACGATTTGGTCCTGGAATCACCGGAATTGACCATCCCCCATCCGCGCCTGAGCGAACGGGCCTTTGTCCTGGTGCCTCTGGCAGAAATCGCTGCCGATCTGGTGCATCCCACCCTGAATCTGACCGTGGCTGAGCTTCTCCAGCGGGTGGACCGTGAAGGCGTGACCCGGGTGCCGCGCGGGCTTCGCGTCCGCCTGTACGGGGACGTGCAGCAGGCCCAGCCAGCCATCCACGTCAGCCTGAGCCGGGCTGGCGTCACTGGCCTGCGCCGGATCATCCGCATCAGCCGGGGCGGGCAGGAGAACCCCTTTTACGCCGAGATGGACCTCTTCGCTGACCTGAACCCGGGGCAGATGGGGGTCCACATGTCCCGCTTCGGCGACGTGCTGGAGGAGATCGCCGAGGAGATCACGCTGGAGAAGTCGCCCAGCATCGAAGCCCTGGCCGAGCGCATTGCCCTCCAAGTGGTCGCAAGGCAACAGGCCCTCCGCTCGGAGGTGCATATCCAGGCCGTCTACCCGATGGAGAAAATCGCCCCGCTCTCAGGCAAGAAAATGCAGGAGCTCTACACCCTGATCGGCATCGCTGTCAGCACCCAGGAGCGCTGCAAACGCATCGTCGGCGCTGAGGCCGACGGGATGACAGTCTGCCCATGCGCTCAGGACATGGTACGGGAGCATTCCACGGAACGACTGTTGGAGGAAGGGTTCTCCCCGGAAGAGGCAAAGTGGGCGCTGAACGCCATCCCCATCGCCTCCCACAACCAGCGAGGCCGCGGTACCTTCCTGATCGGCTCGGACCAGGAGGTGCGAGCTGAGGACCTGGTAGAAATTATCGAAAGTTCCATGAGTTCCGAAACCTACGACCTCTTGAAGAGGCCTGACGAGTTCTTTGTAGTGAACAAGGCCCACCAAAACCCCCGGTTCGTCGAAGACGTGGTACGAGAAATGCTCCAGAACGCGGTGGATATGTATCCTGATCTGCCAGATACAGCCTTCGTCCTGGCCAGGCAGGTGAACTTCGAGGGCATTCACAAGCACAACGCCTTTGCCGAACGGTATGGTACCCTGGGCGAGATCCGCCGCGAGATCTTGGCGGGCCAGCACCTGATCAGACACACTTCCATGCAGGAATGGCTGGAGGGCTGAAGATGGGATTCAAGGTCGTTGTGGAACA
This sequence comes from Ktedonobacter racemifer, assembly GCA_020723545.1. GTDB lineage: Bacteria > Chloroflexota > DTOL01 > DTOL01 > JACQYG01 > JACQYG01. The sequence goes on along the minus strand of DYIS01000061.1, from coordinate 1,786 downwards.
GGGCAACCTGCGCTTCGGCGCCGCCCATTTTATCACCCTCGGCGGCAAATGCGAGCGACTCCACGGGCATAACTACGCCGTCTCGGTAGCCGTGGAAGGTCCCCTGGCCCCCGATAGCTATGTCTTCGATTTTGTGGTTCTGAAGGAGATCGTCCGGCGCATCACCGAGGCCCTGGACCATCGCTTCCTGCTCCCCCTGCGCAACGAGCAGTTGAGCACGCAGGAAAGTGAAGGCCATTGGGAAATCCGCTTCGGGGAACGCCGCTACGTTTTCCCGGCCAGAGACGTCCTGCCCCTACCGGTGGATAATGTCACCGCCGAACGGCTGGCCGAGTACATCTGGGGCGAAGTGGCGAAGGAGCTGCGCAGCCGCGGGGCCGACCACCTGATCAGCATGAACGTGGGTGTGGAGGAAGCGCCCGGCCAGACAGCCTGGTACAGCCAGGAGCTATCGTAACCTATTAGGGGACCTCAGAGATTTAGGATAATTGAACCGGCTCTAAGGCCACGGGTAGCCGTGGTTCGAAGCCTCGCTGCCGGCGCCCGATCGGAAACCTCGGAGGTCGTTGGCGGTGATGGTCCCCTGGTGCAGCGCGGTGGCCACCAGCACCCCGGCCACGCCCAACGCCTTCAGGTCCCAGAGTTCGCCTGCATGCCGCACGCCTCCACCGGCGAGGAGGGTCAGTTCTGGGTACCGTCGCCGCGCCTCAGCGATCAGCGCCCGGTCAACGCCGGCCCCTGTGCCGACGCGCGCCAGATCCAGCAGGATCACCTCCTGCCAACCCATCTGCTGCAACCGTTCGAGAACCTGCAGGGGGTACAAGGCGGCTAGTTGCGGGCTGCGGGAAAGCACCTGGCCGGCCCGCATGTCCAGGCTGAAGACCAGACATTGGGTCGGGACCGCGGCGCGGATGGCCACCAGAGCCTCCCAACTGGCCAGGGTTTCGGCTCCAATGATGACCTTGTCGGCGCCAATGGCCAGCAGCTTCAGGGTGCGCTCTACGTCGGTGACGCCGGCATCCACCAGAAGTGTTACCTTCCCCTGCTGGACCAGGCGGGCGATGAGGGCCTGGTGATGGCCACGACCCTGGATGGCATCCAGGTCAGCGATGTAGAGCTCTTGTAACCCTAGCTTCTCGCGGAAGGCTCGGGCCACGGCCAACGGCTCGGCCGTGCCGGTGAGCACGCTCTCGACAGGCTGGTAACGCTCCCGTTCACCTTTCACGGCGTGCACCACCAGGCCGTCTCGCAAATCCATTACCGGGATCAAGCGCATGGCTTCACCTCCTTGCGTCTTCGTTCACGAATTCATCACCGGCGGGGGATGGCCCCCAGACGAACTGCCCTATGGCTTGGCCGCGGAAGGTGGGGCCATGCTGCGGGCCGTTCTGGTCGATTTTCGGGCCTGGGGCGCGGTCCATACCGTTACCACCCTCGACCTGCGCCTGGCAGACTTGACCCTCCCGGCTGACGATGTGGTGGGCGTCCACCCCGGCCAGCACGCGGCCGTCTTTGCCGCGCTGCTCGCCCGCAGCGATGCCGTGCTGATCATTGCCCCGGAGACGAACGGCACCCTGGCCAGGCTCAGCGCTACCGCGCAAGACGCCGGCGTCCCTCTCCTGGGCTCCAGCCCGGCGGCCGTGGGCATCGCTGGCGACAAGTGGGCTTGCTATCAGCGCTTCCGGCAAGCCGGACTGCCGACCCCAGTGACCCGGCGGACCAGCTTTGTTATCGCCCCCCAGGCGGCTCGCGAGGTCGGCTACCCGCTGGTGACCAAGCCGGTGGA
>DYIS01000060.1 GCA_020723545.1 Ktedonobacter racemifer | reverse complement strand
AGAACAAAGAGTGGAGGGCAGGACGTGGCTTTCTCTATGTTCACGGTTCTGCTTTGCGCTCTTTCTCTATCCTTGCAGGTATACCTTTCCCGCCGCCTCCACACCTGCCCCTCGTGGTACCGCGTATCCCTGGGTGGCCAGGGCATGCTCCAGGGCTGTTAATAGCAGGAGCACGTTCTCCTTGCGGGAGGAATGTCCCATGAGCCCAATGCGCCAGATGACACCTTTCAGGGGGCCAAGGCCGCCGGCGATCTCGATGTTGAACTCGTGGAGCAGAATACCGCGGACCCTGGCCTCGTCTATGCCTGGTGGCACCTTCACCGTGTTCATGGTGGGCAGGCGATGAGGTCCCGGCACGAACATCTCCAGGCCCATGGCCTGGATGCCGGCTACCAGGGCCCGGTGGTTGAGCCGATGTCGGGCGAAACGGGCCTCCAGCCCCTCTTCTTGCACCAAGCGTAGTGCCTCCCGTAGGGCGTAGTTCATGGAGATGGGAGCGGTATGATGGTAGGTGCGCTCCTGCCCCCAGTACTTCTCTATCATGGTTAGGTCTAGATACAAGCTCTGCACCTTGGTCTGGCGCGAGCGCAGGGCCTCCATCGCCCTTGGCCCCAGGGTGATTGGCGCCAACCCTGGTGGGCAGGAGAGACACTTCTGGGTGCCGCTGTAGCAGGCATCGATGTCCCATCTGTCCACTTCCACCGGCACACCGCCCAGGGAGGTCACCGTGTCCAGCACAAGCAGTACACCGTATCTGTGACAGAGTTTGGCGATCTCCTCCACCGGTTGGAGGGCACCGGTTGAGGTTTCGGCATGAACGATAGCCAGGAGTTTCACCTTCTTCTTGAGGATCTCTTCGATTTGCTCCAGCGCGAAGACTTGGCCCCAGGGTACCTCCAGTTTGACCAGATTGCCACGGCAGCGGTGCACCATGTCGCACATGCGCTCGCCGAAGAAGCCATTAACCGCCACCACAACCTCATCGTTCTCTTCGATCAAGTTGTAAAGGGCAGCCTCCATCCCGGCGGTGCCAGTGCCGGAAATGGGGATCGTAAGAGAATTTTTGGTCTGGAACACGTACTGCAGGAGCGCTTTGGTCTCGTTCATGATCTCGATGAACTCCGGGTCCAGGTGCCCTACCAGTGGCGTGGCCATGGCCCTCAGCACCCGAGGGTGAACGTTGCTGGGCCCTGGGCCAAGCAGGATGCGAGGCGAAGGATTCAGATCGGCGATGGCTGTAGCGGTCATGAGGAACCTCCTAGAAGTTGGAAAGTTGGCCTGGCGGCTAGGGCAAACGGGTTGAAATCGGTGTCGTAGTCGTAATAGTCCTCCAACTCGGCCCGCTTGAGGAAGGCAACGACGGCATAGGTAACGGGAGTGGCCATGACTTCAACCCCGACCTTGAAAAAGTAGTTGGAGACTATCACGCTGGTGAGAAGTCCCATTGGCAGCACTCCAGCGAAGGCGATGACCACGAAGAGCAAGGTGTCCACCCCCTCGCCCATGAGGGTGGAGCCGATGGTGCGGGTCCAGAGCCAATGTCCTCGGGTGAAGATCTTCATCTTGGCCAGGGTGAAAGAGTTGCAGAACTCACCCGCCCAGTAGGCGACCAGACTCCCTAAGACGATGCGCGGGGTGATCCCCAATATCCTCTCGTAAGCAGTCTGGTCTCCCCAGTCTGGCGCGGGGGGCAAGGCACCCACCACGGCGAAGATGGCGGCCATGAGCGCAGCACAGAAGAACCCGGTCCAGATCACCTTGCGGGAACGCTGGTAGCCATACACCTCGGTGAGGATATCCCCGAAGATATAGCTCAAGGGGAAAAGGATAGTCCCTCCATCGAAAGTTAGGGGTCCCAGCAATAGTATCTTCGACGAGGCCACGTTGGAGATCAAAAGCACCGCCACGAAAAGCGCCATGATGACGTCGAAGAAGCGATAGGGCTTCAAATTGGTATGCCTTTCATTTTGATGAAATCGATGATCCTGTCCTTGAAGATCTGGGTATCGAACCCCAGGGCATGGGCCCGGATGGCCGCTGGGTCGTAGGCTCGATGATCGAACTGCCGCACTGCCTGGGCCAGTGACCCCGCGGTGGGCTCCCAGAAGAAGGTGCCGGTCACATCCTGCACCACTGAGTCCAGGGCTCCTCCCCCGGCATAGGCGATCACCGGGCGGCCAGCAGCCTGGGCCTTCACTGGGGCAATGCCGAAGTCCTCCTCCCCTGGGAAAATAAAGGCCTGGCAACGGGCCATGTAGCGATGCACCTCTTCCTGGGGAAGCCGGCCAAGAAACCTGACGTTAGGCTGCGCCAGGCGCTCCAGAGCCGCACGGGCCCTGCCCTCCCCGATGACCACCAAAGGCAATTTTAGCGCATTGAAGGCCTCCACCGCAAGGTGAATGCGCTTATAGGGCACCAGGCGGGAGACTATCAGGAAGTAATCGTCTATTCTGTCAGTGACCTGATAGGCCGACGTGTCTACCGGTGGATAGATGATCACGGCCTGGCGGCCATAATAGCTGATAATTCTCTCCCTGACCGTCTGGGAGATGGCGATGAAGTGGTCGGTGCGCTGGGAGGCCATGACATCCCAATGGCGCAGGCGGCCGATGAATAAGGGCAACAAAGCCCTGAGCAGCGTCCCCACGCCCTCGCGCAGTATGTAGTCCGCATAGTTCCAGACGTAGCGCGGTGGGGTGAGACAATAGGTAATGTGCGCGGTGGGAGGCCGGGTACGGACACCGTGGCAAAACCCGCTGGAGTTGGCGATGACCAGATCGTATTCATTGAGCTCAAACCGCTCGAAGGCCCAGGGATAGAATAAGAGATAGGCCTGGTGCTTCGAAGTGACCAGGGGCAGGTGCTGCATGAAGCTGGTCCGGATGTCCCAGGTCCGATAGGCTGGAGGCGTTGCCATTGGCGCGTAGATGGAGGTGTAGATCGGCGCCTGCGGGAAGAGCTGGTGGAGGACCTCCAACACTTCCTCGGCCCCGCCAACCTGGTTGAGCCAGTCGTGGACGATGGCCACCTTCAAGTTTCTTGCGCTCATTCCCACATGGGCTGGAACTTGTAATACTGGTCAGGATGCTGGATCACGTACTTCTCGAGAGCGGAGATCATCCGTGCCATGTTCTCCGCGTGGTCGGCCCTGGGATTCCCAGTATCAACCAGGTCTAAAGGTCTTTCCAGGACACCCTGGTACCTGCCATCGGGAAGGCGATAGAAAACGGCGGGGACTACTGCCGCCCCGGTCTTGGCAGCCAGGGTAGCTACGCCGGCCGGTACGCGAGTGGGATGGCCACAGAAGCGCACCGGCACCCCATTCTGTGGAGTGAGCCGGTCGATGATGATGCCCACCACCTCGTTGTTCGCCAAAGCGCGGTAGATGTGGCGTAGGGATGTCTCCACGGGGATGATCTTGATACCGCTTTGGGCCCGGTGGCGTAGGAGTATCTGGGTAATGTGAGCGAAGCCAGCGGTTTCAGCTACGCCGTTAATTGGGTAGGAATATAGCCAAGCCAGGGTGGCACCGCCGACCTCCCAGTTGCCGAAGTGGCACGATATGACGATTGCCCCTCGCCCTCGCCTGAGCGCTTCCTCCAGGTTCTCCAGTCCGGTGATTGCCATGTTCCTCTGGATATCGCCGGCCGAAAGCTCGGCGAAGCGCAATACCTCCAGCACGTTTCTGACGTAGTTGCGAAAGGTGGAGCGGGCGGTGCGCGCCACCAGGGGGTCGCTTGGGTGCCGACGCATGATGCGGGCGCAATTGTGTTTCACGGCCTTGCGGCGCCTGGGCCAGACGAAATATATGGCGTTACCGAGGACCTCCGATATGCGCCGTTCCACAGGCCGGGGGGTGACTCTGACCAGGAGCGTGCCCGTGCGATAAAGCGAGTACAAGGCCAGACTTATACCGCTATCACGATATTTGGCCAGACGATTGGTAAGTATCATTTCCTCGCGATGAGGATAGGCCGCCAGGCCAGGCCACGAGGCTGACCATGGGCAGCCTATCTGTGGAGACACGGTGGATCGGGCTAGATGCCCTGGCGGATGATGTAGTCCGTCACGTCGGCGACCCGGCAAGAATAGCCCCATTCGTTATCGTACCAGGCAATGACCTTGACCATGTTCCCGCCAATGACCATGGTGCTGGCGGCATCCAGGATCGAGGAGGCGGAGTTGCCTTTGAAGTCCATAGACACCAACTCCTCCTCGCAGTATTCCAAAATGCCCTTGAGATCACCGTCGGCGGCCTTCTTGAAGGCCGCGTTGACCTCCTCGGCGGTAACATCCCGCTCCAGGTCGGCCACGAAGTCAACGATAGATACTGTGGGCGTGGGTACCCGTAGGGCGAAGCCGTGGAACCGGCCCTTGAGCTCCGGGATCACCAGGGCCACCGCCTTGGCCACGCCGGTGGTGGTGGGGATGATGTTCAATGCCGCGGCCCGGGCCCGGCGCAAGTCTTTATGGGGCAGGTCCAGGATGCGCTGGTCATTGGTGTATGAGTGCACAGTGGTCATGAGCCCTTTGACGATGCCGAAGCTATCGTGGAGCACCTTGGCCACCGGGGCCAGGCAGTTGGTGGTACAAGAGGCATTGGAGATCACCGCGTGTCTGGCTGGATCGTAGCGTTTCTCGTTCACCCCCATGCAGATGGTGATGTCCTCGTTCTTCGCCGGCGCGGTGATGAGCACCTTCTTGGCACCGGCTGCCAGGTGGTCCTTAGCCTTCTCGGCATCGGTGAAGATGCCGGTGGACTCGATGACGAAGCCGACTCCCAGATTCGCCCATGGGAGTTTGAAGGGGTCCTTCTCGGCCAGGACCCTGATCTTCCGGCCGTTGACCACCAAGTATTCACCGTTAACCTCTACTGTGCCTGGAAAGGCCCCATAGTTGGAGTCATGGCGCAAAAGGTGAGCGTTGGTTGCGACATCGGTGATGTCGTTGACCGCCACAACTTCCAGTTCGGGGTAGCGCTCGATCATCGCCTTGAATGACTGTCGGCCTATGCGTCCAAAGCCATTGATGCCGACCTTGATTGCCATCGTTCGAAAACCTCCTCGTCGTGGTATCAGTCCTGCAGTTTAATCATGATATCTTCATTGGGCTTTAGTGAGATGTAGCGCATTATAGCATGTTTGGGACTCCTGGGAAAAGGCCCGCCGATGGGTGGGCTCCCAGGCCTCACGGCCACAGGCCAATAAGCTCATACACTTGTACCGGCGTGCTCTTGCCTTTTACCGTCAGAGGGGTCAAAGCCTTGGTCTGTACTGACTTGTCTATGAGCCGGTAGGTGTCGGATGACAAAAGGATCTGACCGGGCTGGGCTGCCTCTTGAAGCCGCTTAGCCAGGTTCACCGCGTCGCCAATGACGGTATAGTTCATCACCTCTGGGGTGCCCACATTGCCGACGATGACCTCTCCGGTGTTGATGCCCACGCTAAAGCCCAACCGGTATTCCTCTGGCAGGCTCTCGTGATAGGCGGTGATCTCCTCCCGCAAGGTGAGAGCCGCCTTGGCGGCCAGGAGGGCATGATCCGGCTGTGGCAAGGGTGCATTGAAGATCCCCATCGCAGCGTCACCCAGAAACTTGTCCAGGGTGCCCTCGTACTTGAGGACCGCCCGCGCCGCCAGGGAGAGATAGCCGTTCAAAAGCACTACCAGGCGCTCAGCCGGCATTCGTTCGGCCAGGGCAGTGAAGCCTCGGATGTCGGCGAAGAGCACAGTCACCAGGTGTCGCTCGCCACCCAGGGTGATGCGTTTTGGATCCGAGAGAAGCCTTTCCACCACGGTGGGGGCCACGTAGCGAGCGAAGAGCTCTTTTATACGGCGCTTCTCTTGTTCCTGGATCAGCCTCTCGGCTTCCAGGCGCTTGCGCTCGGTCAGGTCATCGATGACGATGGCCACGCCGATGGGCTCGCCAGCCGCATTGCGCAACGCGGAAAGTCGTAGGACCAGGCTTACCTGCCCCCTGGTTGGCAGGTACAGCTCTATATCACAGGTGATCTGATCGGTCTCGTCTCCAGTGAGCCTTGCGATGTAACCTGAGAGCTGATTTTCATCCAGTGCTCCCAAGACCACCTGATAGGGCCGGCCGATAACCTCCCCTGCTGAGAACCGAAAGATGCGTTCGGCAGCCCGATTGAAGGTGGTAACCGTACCTTTGGCATCGACGGTAACCACGCCGCTGGCGATGGAGGCGAAGGTGTGTTCCATGTAATTCTTCATCTCGGTGATTTCCATCACCTTTTGCTTGAGGCTCGCGAAGAGGCGGGCGTTCTCTATGGCAATGGCGGCCTGGTTGGCCAGGGCCACCAGGAACTCAAGGTCTTTCTGAGAGAATATCCCGGTTCGGATCCGGTTGTCTACATACACTACGCCACTGGTGTGCCCCTTGACGATCAGCGGTACACAGAGGATCGAGCGCAGGCTGTAGCTGATAACGCTGGCCTGGGCCCTAAAGCGAGGGTCGGCGCTGGCATTGGTGGTCAAGACCGGAGAGCCATCGGTCGCCACCCTGTCCACGATGCTGCGGCTGATCTCGAAAGCAGGGCCGGCAATGGTCTCCCGGTCCATGTTGCGGGCTACTTTGAAGACCAGTTGGCCTGAGTCTGTTTCCCTGAGCATGAGGAACCCGCGTTCGGCCCGGGAGGTCAAGATGAACATATCGATCACCAGGTTCAGCACTTCCTCCAGGTCAAGGGTCGAGTTGATGGCCTTTGAGATCTCGATGAGTGTGGAGAGCTGCCGGCGCTCGTTCTCCTGGGTGTGGAGCTCAGTGCCCAGTTGGCCCAGGGATGAGTCAAGCTCCTGGATAAGCTGGCTCGCCTGATCGAATTGCTGGTTGACCTTCTTGAGGATGGAGATGGTTTCGATCAGCGCTGCGCCTTCGGAGCCCGGGGGGACAGGTTTGAACAGGCCCTGGTCCGGCGAGACCTGCTCCATGATGTGCCTCAGGGCGCTAACCCTGTCTCGAATACTGGAGAAAGTCCCAGGGAGCAAGTCAGTCATCGATCATTACCCGGGAGTTGAGGCGGTTTTCTCATCGGCGGTATTATACCGTAGTTCCCATCGCCAGGCAATTAATATAGAGTCATCTGCCTGAGAAATACCAGGGCCCGCTTGGTAAGGACAAAAACGGGGCAGGGATTCGCTCCCCGCCCCAAACTCCAGCCTATGGGCTTACCGTTCTACTGATCTATCGATTCACCGTTCCGCCGCTCACATCAGCTTCGTCCCACATTCGCCACAGAAACGTTGGCCCGGGTTATTCTGGAAGCCACACTGGGGGCACTTGCGAAATCCCAACGGAGTGCCGCAGTTGCCGCAGAATTTCTCGCTGCCCACCGGTTTTCCGCAGTTGGGGCACAAGGTTTGCCTGGCACTGATATCTCCGCTGAAGATCTTGGCCTTCTCCACTGCCTCTGTCATCTGTTCCACGCCCACCCTGGCCCGGGTGGCGGCCAGCTCGCCGGCTATCTTCGGAGCGCAGTCCATACAGAGCCCGGCTTCCTCGTTCCAGCAGCTCTCGCAGACGTAGTGGGTACAACGAGGGCAGCGTTTGAAGAGCGGCTTCACCTCATTGATGGCCGCCTTGAACGCATCATCCCGTTCTCGTCCCCACGCTGCCTCCCGGACCCTACTGCTGGCACTGGAGGCCGCGCCGAAGATGCCGCCAAACAGGCTGGAGGCCATGTCTAGGGCAGAGCTAGCAGTGCCTGACTTGGACTGGACGAAGCTGGAGCGGTAACCGTCACTGCAGCGGTCGCAAAAAAACTCAAACTGGAACCCACTGTCGTTACTGTGATCTTCGTAGTTTCGCGTGAAGGAGATCAGTTCGGCCACGGTGCACCTCCTTGTGGGCTACGTACAGATAGCTGGAAATGCTTTTTAGCGATTATATACCAGGGTTTGGAGAGTGTCAATGGCGCCGGAGCACGTAGTACCCGTCGACCTATTGGACACTACCCGTCTTTTCGCCCTCCTCTCTGAATCACCTCACCTTGACCTTCTCCGTCAAGATCTTCTTCTGGGTGGCGATGTACCACTGGTCAATCTGTCGGAAGCGGTCGCTGGGGCTGGTTAGGGGCCCAACCTGAACTCCTTTGACCTCTTTGTTCACGGCGTAGCTGTGCATGGGATAATAGAGCAGGATTGCCGGGGCCTCCTCGGCAAATGTATCCTGGAACTCCTGGTACATTTTGGTCCTCTCCGCCCGGTCGAGAGTGCGGCGGGCGTTCTCCAGAAGCTCGTCGGCCTGGCGGTTGGCGAAAAAGCAGAAATTAAGGCCGTCCTCTCCGGTCTGCGAGGAGTGCCACATCTCGTAAGGGTCTGGGTCGCTGGGCAGATTGGCCCACATATAGAGCAAGGCATCGAATCGCCTGGGCACCAGGTATTCGCGGACGAGCTCTGCAGCGGGGCTCACCTGCGGGTCCACTTTAACCCCAACCGCTGCCAGATCCCTGCTCACCTCTTGGATGATCCGGGTCCGAATCCCGTCGTCGTTGGTGCGCAGGGTAAACTCAAGTTTGACCCCGTCTTTCTCGCGCACGCCGTTTGTGACCTTCCACCCTGCCTTGTCCAACAGGGTTTTGGCCTGGTCTGGGTTGTAGTCATAGCGTTTGACCCGAGGGCTATAGGCCCAGGAACTGGGCAAGATGGGGCTATCGGCCTTTTGGCCTTGCCCGCCCAGGATCACATCGATGAGCTTCTGGCGATCAATGGCGTAGATCAAGGCCTGGCGGACCAGCCGGTCCTGGAAGTAGGGCATTTTCAGGTTCAGAAAGATCACGGCGTAGCTGGAGAGCGGGGAGCTGTATATGGCCAGCCGTGGGTTTTCCCGCAGCTTGGGCAGGTCGCCCGGCGAAAGCCGCCCCACCGCCATGACCTCACCCTGAGCCAGTGCGTTCAGGGCAGCGTTCCCGTTGATGTCGAATTTGACTTGCAGTCGCGCCAGGAAGGGCCTGGCCCCATGGTAGTTGGAGTTCGCCTCCAGGATTATGTTCTTGGCGCTGACCTCTTTGATCCGGTACATGCCAGTGCCCACTGGCTGGGCATTGAACTGCGCTGTCCCCAACTCTTTCACCGGTATGGCCGTCAGGAGGTGTGCTGGGAGCAATGCGATGGACGTGTATTCCAGGAAGGGGGCAAAGGTGTCTTTGAGCGTGAACTTCACGGCGAAATCGCCGTTTTGCTCCACGGCAACGTTGCGCCAGAGCCTGGCTAGGTCGGGAGGTCCCGGATAATCCGGATGCTGCAGCACCCTCACGGTGTAGATCACGTCATCTGCAGTAAACGGCGCCCCGTCGTGCCACTTGATATCTTTTCGGAGTTGAAAGACATAGCTGCGGCCATCGGGAGAGATAGTCCAGCTCTCGGCCAGGTCCGGAAGGATATCTCCCTTCCCTGTGACCTTGGTCAGGCCGCTGAACAGCAAGGGGATAAAGTCCTGGTCGACCCCGTACAGCGGTGCCAGGAGAGGATTTAGATTGGTTGGGCTCCCGGCAAGGCCCTCTACGAAGGTTCCGCCGGGCGCAGGGACGGTCTGGGTTGCGGTGTTAAAGGCAAAATAGCCGACGAGGGCGACGGCCGCCAGGGAGCCGACCAGAGCAATGATGACTTGCCCTTTCCATGTGCTGGTGGGCACTCTTCTTACTCACAGCAGGTAGTTGCCTAGCGGCCGAAGCCGGCCGCGCTGAACAGCGAGATCAGGAGGAAAACCGCGGACAGGGCGATGGTGAAGTTGAAGAGGGTTTTCTCGACGCCCCGGCGGCTGCGGAATACCGAGCCGTCTCCACCGAAGAGGCCGCCAAGCCCACCTGCCCCCTTGGCTTGGAGCAGGATTGCTGCGATCAAGGCTACCGATATAATGATCTGCGCCACGTTGAGATATGCTGACAAAAGGGCACCTCCGAATCAAGCGCACGGATTATAGCATATCCCCCGGCCAGTGACAATAGCGCTGCCACGACGGTGCTTGCGCCTGGCATCACGTCACCCACCCCTGTATAGCTTTCACTACCGCCTGTCCCATCTCGCCGGACCCTACCAAGCGGCCGCTGATACGCTATACTCCAACGTGTTCCATATGCAGGAAGTCGTTGGTGGGCTCTGGCTGCCTCGCCCAATCGGGTTCCACTGGCGGCTCCTTTGCGGTCATGCCGTTCTTGCGGGAGGCCGCCGCTGTCTGTAGTGTGCCCGTTTGGCTCGCTTGGGTCTGGTCGCCCTGGTTCCCCTTTGTCTCCATCTCCATCTCCATCCACATCCTCCTGTTCTCTCTGCCTGACCAAGCCGTGTTCTCTTGGAATAAACAAAGCTCTCGTCCCAACAAGGGACGAGAGCTTTAACCCGCGGTACCACCCTAATTGACTGCACCGTGCCTTCAGGCAAATCAGCGCGGTGGCTTGGAAACAAAAACCCCGTCCCCTGGTCTAGAGAGATGCCCTCCAGCTAGTGACCCACGGTAGCCGGGTCTGGCAAGCTAGATAGGTGGCACCTTCGAGCGACCAGAAGGGGGACGGGAGCTTTGTCCGCCTGTGGGCTCTCTACACTTGGAGCCCTCCAGTGCAATCCACTTGAGCACTGTATCGGGTGCCAGCCGACCAGGTCTACTGGCTGGGGGCGCGTTTCCGAGCCTCCCCGTTCGACCCAATGGCTCAGAGGCGAGTTCAAGGGCGTCTCCCTGCTGGCTCACACCATCACGGCCAACTCTCTGGAAGGGGCACGCGCTCTCTACTATTCCCCGTCATCGCCGGTTTTCAGTTGTTATTAATATACCACAGTTGGACCAGGAAAGTCAATACTTGAATACCGTGCTCCCAGGGCTGTTGCAAAGTCGTTATGGACGCCTCAAGATCAACGCCAATGCTTCCTTGGGAGACGCGGCGAAGCGTCGTCGCGCGTCCGGCACGTTCGTCACGCCCCGGCGCAACAGCAAGCCCAACACCAAATTGTTGATCACCGCCATGG
>DYIS01000059.1 GCA_020723545.1 Ktedonobacter racemifer | reverse complement strand
TCCTGCTGCCCTTCAACGCCGATGCCCTCTTGGGCGCGCCCAGGGCGCCGCACCTGCTGGCCCTGGTGCACATCACCTCTTTGGGATGGGTGACCATGCTGATCATGGGCGCTACATTCCAATTGGTGCCGGTGGCCTTGCAGGTTCCCATCGCCTCCGAGGAGATGGGACGGCAACAGTTTGTCCTGTACCTGCTGGGGGTCATCGTCATGGCGGTCAGTTTGTGGACCTGGTGGCCTTTGGGCATCGGCTTTGCGGGCATGCTGCTCCTATCGGCGGTGATCCTTTACCTGATCAACATGGCCCTCACCTTGGCCAGGGTGGCCAGGTGGGATTTCATCGCCTGGCACCTGGCCTGGTCCTTTGGCTACCTGGGACTCATCGCCCTGGCCGGCATGACCATGGCCGTGAACCACGTCTATCCGTTCTTCGACCGGCAGGCGCTGGACCTGCTGCGCGCCCATGCCGCCACTGCCATCCTGGGTTGGGTGGGGATGATGATCATGGGCGTGGCCTACAAGCTGATCCCCATGTTCACCTTGGGCGAGGACATGCTGCGCCCTCGCCTGGCCTGGATCGAACTGTGGCTGGTGAATAGCGGCGTGCTGGGCCTGGCCTGGGCCTCCTTGGGTGGGGGCGGTGGCTGGCTGGGCCCCCTGGCCGGGCTGGTCTTGCTGGTGGGAGTCGGGCTCTTTGCCTACCAGATCTTCTTCCTGTACCGGCGACGACGGCGGCGGGTCTTCGACATCAACTTTCCCTTCACCCTGGCCTCCGTGGCCTATCTCCTGGGCATCATCCTGGCAGGGGGGCTGGGACTGGCGGGGGTGCTGCCGGGTGGTGAACGGGTATGGATAGCCCTGGGCTACCTGGCCTTCCTGGGCTGGATTACCCTGATCATCATGGGGCAGCTCTACAAGATCAATACCTTCCTGGTCTGGCTGACTAAGTATTCGGCCAGGGTGGGCAAGGAGCCGGTGCCGCGCCTGGAGGAGTTGTACAGCAGGCCCTTGGGCATGGGCAGTTACTACGCCTATAACGCCGGTGTCCTGGGCGCGGCGGCGGGCATCTACCTGGGCCAGCCCTTGTTGCTCACCGTAGCCCTGGCGATGGCGGCGGTGGCCAGCCTGGGGTTCCTGTGGAACATGGTCAATATTTTCCGGCGGTAAAACCCCATGTTGGTGATTCAGGTTAAGTCCAGCGCTACCAGGCCAACCTGGCCTAGGTCAGGACCCTCAGGAGAAGCTGGTGCACGAGTTGGATTCTTGACCAGTGAACGAGCCGGCGCCGCCCAGCCCAAACAATGAGACCAGCCGCTTCACCTCCTGGCTCCGACACTTGGGGCACAGGATCTCGCTTGGGTTGGTCGAATCCCGCACCAGTTTATCAAACTTCTCCCCACAGATCTGACATCGGTACTCGAAGATCAGCATAGAACGCTGCGTTCCTCCAGATTATAGATTTATTGCCCGGCCTGCGGTCCGGGCTGGCCAAGCTCGCTCACCTGCCGGACGACCTCGCCGCGATTGGGAATCCCCGACCGGCGATACCGCACCTGGCCATCACCGTCCAGGATCACCAGGGTGGGGACCATGCCGACCTGGTACTGGCCGGCGGCTTTCCTCCCAACTCGATCCAGGACATTCAGGCGAATGAGCCGCGCCTTGCCAGCCAGGTCTTTTTCGATCCCATCCACGATGGGCTTGCTGATCAGGCAAGCGCTTCAGGCATTCGAATAGAACTCCAGGACGGTGGGCTGGCCCGAGCTCAAAGCGGCCTCCAGCCCCTCTCCAGGCTGGAGCGCCGTTTGGTCCTGGCGGAGGGCAAAGTAGGCCACCGCAATGACCAGGAAAAAGCCCAGGAGCACCGCGTTTCCGCGGGCGAAGACGACGAGTTTGTCCATAAGCTCTCCCGTAGGGGTGCAATTGAATTGCACCCCTACTCCCCACCCTCAATCTTTTAAGCCGCCGCCATGTCCACCACCCGCTTCAGGACGGCCTCCACCTCTCCTGCCAGGCCTTCCAGGCCGGCCTGCGGAAAGAAGCTCGCCACCGTGCTGGGCAGGAAGAGGCTGATCTTGGTCTGGCCCTTTTCAAGGTATACGTTGATCTTGCAGGGCATCATCAGTCCTACCAATAGGCCGCTCTCCAGGGCCTGCTTGGCAAATCCGACGTTACAAACCTCCACGATCTTGTAAGGGTCGTGTTCAACGCCTCTGTCTTTGAATGTGGCCTGTATATCGTGGACGTGCAGGACCCGGAAGCCGTTAGCGGTCACTGCCGCCTCCACCGCTGCCACCGCCGAGTCGAAGTCCTTTTGGGCGGTTACCGTATAATGGAAATCCATTTATACTATCCCTCCTCTATGCGACAAGAACTCGAAAGCCGGGCCACGCCGGAAACGGTGGCCGCCACAGAGCAACACTTGTTTTCAGAAAGGCTCCCATGACCAAAGGGTGGCCGTTGGAATCAACGCCCACGAAACGCTGGCCATCCACCCACCTGGCCTGGACGGCCTTGACCTCAGCTTCCGCCATCCGGCACCTCATTAATGCTCGCGGCTACGCCGCCCTTGTTGGCATCGCCGCGCAGGTACACGTCGGCGGCCGTGGCCGCGATGGCTCCATCGGCTACCGCCGTCACCACCTGTCGCAGGCGTTTGCGTCGCACGTCTCCTACGGCGAAGACGCCGGGGACGTTGGTCTCCATCTCCTCGTTGGTGATTATGTAGCCCTGGGCGTCCATGGCCAGTTGTCCGCCCAGGAACTGGGTGTTCGGCCTCATTCCCACGTAAATAAACACCCCCTCCACGGCCAGCTCGCTCCTGGCACCCGTTTTCACGTTGCGGAGGGCCAGGCCACGCACCTCATCCTGGCCCAGGATCTCGTCCACCACCGTGTCCCACCGGAACTCGATTTTAGGGTCCGCAAAGGCCCGATCCTGGGCCACCTTGGTTGCCCGGAGAGCATCGCGCCGGTGCACGATGGTGACCTTGCGGGCCAAGCGGGTCAGGAAAAGGGCCTCCTCCACGGCGGCATCGCCGCCCCCCACCACCGCCACGTCCTTGCCCCGGAAGAAGGCGCCGTCGCAGGTGGCACAGTAGGACACCCCCTTGCCTCTCAGTTGCTCCTCGCCTGGCACGTTCAGGGCAGCCGGGTTGGCGCCGGTGGCCACGATGACCGTCCAGCCGCGGTAATCGCCGTTGGTGGCCCCGACCAGCTTTATCTGCCCTCCCAGCTCTACACCGGTAACCTCGGTCAGCACGATCTGGACGCCGAAGTGCGCCGCCTGCTGTTCGATGACCGAGCCCAACTCCGGGCCCCCGATCCCCTCGGGGAAGCCGGGGTAATTCTCCACGCGAAAGGTGGTGGAGATCTGGCCCCCCGGCAAGCCCTTCTCCAGGAGCGCCACGCTAAGCCCGGCCCGAGCAGCATAGAGCCCGGCGGTGAGCCCGCCGGGGCCACCGCCGATGATCAGGGTGTCGTAGACCATTCCTTCCTTGGTTTCGCCCAGGGAAGCCAGGGACAGATTAAGATCGAGCATTTGCCGTTGAACCAGCCTTTAAGACTGCCTCCAAGAACTTTGGCTCCGGCACCGCGCCCTCGAGGTGCACGGTCTCGTTGGCCACGGTCTTGGGGACGCCGTAAACGTTATACTTGTTGCCCAGGTACGGGAATTCCTGGATCTCCACCATGTCGGCGGTCACCAGGTCGCTCTCCAGGGCCATTTGATGGGCCAGCCGCACGGCTGACGGGCAGTACGGTCAGGTGGGCGTGACGAAGACCTGGAGGTGTACCGGTTTGGTCAACCTGGCCAGGGCCTCCTTGGTCTCCTTGGCCAGCCTGGTGGAGCCGGCCGCCACGTCGAAGATGTCTTCGATCAGCGAGGTGAACTCGTAGCCGGAGGGCAGGCCATAGAAGCGGATGCCGTAGTCCCTGGCTCCTTCCACCACCAGGGCCGGGATCTTGTCTGCTCGGTACTCGTCCACCTGCTCCTTGTCCACAACGAAGTTGTATTTGGTGAGGCTGATCTGGTCCGAGAGCGAGGCCACCTCCTCGTAGATCTGGCGGGCCAGCTCACAGGTGGGACACTCCAAAGTTTGGGTGAAGAACAGGAGCTTCACCGGCGAGGTGAGCCACCTGGTGAATTCTCCCTTCAAATACTCGCGATCTTTGTCTTTTAGTAACGGCATGATAGCACCTCCCAAGATGGCATCTCAAAGGCTGCCTAATCCCACCTGCGACGGCGTCGCATGGCGCAGTCGCCATGCACGACTTCGATGCCGTTTTCCCGGCAATAGCGAATGGCCGCCTGGGACTCGGCACCGGGCTGCAGCCACACCCGCCGGAGACCCAGTTCAGCGCACTCGCGGGCTATCTCTTCCGCCACTGCCGGGGGCACCACGATGTCAACCACTGCAGGCTTCACCGGCAGGTCCGCCAACGACGGATAGACCTTATCCCCGGCGATCTCTCCGCCCTTGGGGTTCACCGGGTAGACCGTGTATCCTGCCCCTTTCAGGGCTACGAATATCTTATGGCCGAATTTCTCAGGGTCGCCCGAGGCCCCCACGATAGCCCAAACCCGCTGGTTGATGAACTCGGCGATGAGGGCTTCCATGCTCTCGCCAGCCGTCATCCTCCACCCCTCTTCTCGGCCGTCATGCCTATATTATACCTCATTGTCAAGTACCGCACCTTACATTGCATGAACCCCTTGATGGGAGGCACCGGCTATGGTATAATACCATACCCAGGTAGGGTATGTCAAGGGTTTTGAGGGCTCAGTGAACCGCGGCGAGGACATCGACGGACTCCAGAAGTAAATCGGCGAGTTGGTGAGGCGTCTGCCTGCCCACTCCATGCCCCCAGCCATGCTGCAAGAGCTGGAGGACATGGAGGAAATGGAGGAGATGCTGGCTTTGGCTCAAGCCCAACGGGAGAAAACGTAGGCCATGCCCCAGGCCACCATTGACTGGCGAAAGTGCGACCCCAACCGGTGCGTCAACGGGGTGTGCTTCGTCAAGCAGAACTGCCCGGTGAGGGCCATAATCCAACTGGACACCGAGGACCAGCCCGTGGTGGACACGTCCCGCTGCCGGGGGCGCTCGGCCTGCGTAGCTCGCTGCCCGCTGAAGGCCATCGTTCTGGAGTGACCGTGGAAACCAAGACACTTGTCCCCCGCCTGAAGCGCATCGGGGGACAGGTCCGAGGCCTGCAACGCATGGTGGAGCAAGGAGAGAGTTGCCAGGACATCCTGACCCAGCTCATGGCCGCCGGGCCGGGTTGGAGCGGGTGGGGCAGATACTGTTTGACCAGGAGCTGGAGCGCTGCCTCTCTCACCGACTGCCTCCCGACCAGGCCCGTCTGCTCGCCCTGCGGCGGGACCATCGGCATCACCGTGGACGCCCAGGGCCCGGTATATGTGGCCGACAGCGGCAACTACCGCACCCAGGTATTCCGGATTCCTGGGAGTCCCTGATCGGAGCCGTGGGGCCTGGCTTCCTCCGGCCTATGGGGCAGGTGCGATTATAAAATCCCCTCGCGACGCTGATTAACGTCTATCGCCTGATCTTCGGGCCGTTTCTCATCGTCTATCTCTGGAGGAGCCCAACTCTCTTGACCTGATGCCGTGCGTCTTGACAATGACTCAAGCCCACAGTATACTCTGCTCATCGCAGTGCCTTCTTTTCGACAAGCCTGGCATGGGCGGATCATGGAGTTGCCCTGCCGGGCATAGCTAACTGATCGAAAGGGGGTGATCGCCGAAGCAAAAGCGGGGTCTGACCTGAAGCGCTGTAGTCGCGTCTGGATGTAGTCACTTTTGGAGAGAAGAAGATGCTAAAAAAGATTCTGACAATCCTTCTAGCGCTGACCATGGCCGGGATGGCTCTCGCC
The DNA here is from genome assembly GCA_020723545.1 of Ktedonobacter racemifer. Taxonomy (GTDB): domain Bacteria; phylum Chloroflexota; class DTOL01; order DTOL01; family JACQYG01; genus JACQYG01. The sequence continues at coordinate 5,272 of DYIS01000059.1, read as the reverse complement.
GGCTGCGGCCCCACCCCAGGTCCTGTGGAGATCAAGATCGGCGTCAATGCCGAATTGACCGGCGGCATCCCCGTGGTGGGAGCCTCTTGCAAGAACGCAGCGACGATGGCCGTGGCCGAGGTCAACGACGCCGGTGGCCTGGAGGTGGGCGGTACCAAGTACAAGGTCACCCTTTTCGTCCAGGATAACGAGGACAAGGCGGAGTCTTCGGCTGCTGTAGCCCAGAAGCTGATCACCCAGAACAACGTGTTGGCCATCGTGGGCGCCAACGCCAGCCGCAACGCCATTCCGGCGGCAGCCATCGCCGAGGACGCCAAGGTGCCCATGATCAGCCCCTGGTCCACCAATCCCAAAACCACCGAAGGCAAGAAGTACGTTTTCCGGGCTGCCTTCATCGACCCCTTCCAGGGCCGGGTGGTGGCCAAGTTTGCCATGGATCAACTGAAGGCCAAGAAGGCTGCGGTGCTCTACGACGTGGCCAGCGAGTACAATAAGGGCATCGCCGAGTTCTTCAAAAAGACCTTCGAGGAAGCCGGCGGCCAGGTAGTTTCCTTCGAGACCTACACCACCGGTGACAAGGACTTCAGCTCCCAGCTCACCAAGATCAAGAATGCCGGGCCTGATGTGCTCTTCCTGCCCAACTATTACAGCGAGGTGCCTTTGCAGGTGCAGCAGGCACACAAGTTGGGGCTCACCATCCCAGTGGTAGGCAGCGACTCCTGGGGCAGTGAGGAGCTGATCAAGCTAGGGGGCAAGGACATGGAGGGGCTGTTCTTCAGCACCCACTATGCCCCGGACATCGCCGCTCCGGTGGCCAAGAAGTTCATCGACAGCTACAAGGCCAAGTACGGCAGCACGCCGGATGACGTGGCCGCCCTGACCTACGACTCCTTTGGGCTCCTGTTCCAGGCCATTAAGTCTGCCGGCAAGCTGGACCGCCAGGCGGTGCGGGATGCCCTGGCCAAGATCCCTTCCTACGAGGGCGTTACCGGCAAGATGCAGTTTAAGGAAGGGTCAGGCGACCCCATCAAGAGTGCCGTAATCCTGCAAATCAAAGAGGGCAAGTTCACCTATTTCTCCACTGCCGCGCCCTAGGCTAAGTCCGAGAAAGGCAGGCCAGGAATTCCTGGCCTGCCTTTCATTAACTGTGTACTGGAATCCCCCTTCAGGTAGGGATAGAAGCGAGGGCCCATGCCTCAACCGGTTACCACGCTTGTCCAGCAGACGTTAAATGCCCTGCAGGTGGGCAGTGTATACGCCTTGATCGCCCTGGGCTACACCATGGTCTACGGCATCCTGACCATGATTAACTTCGCCCACGGCGACATCTTCATGGTTTCCACCTACCTGGGCTTCTTCGCCGCTGCCTGGCTCCTGGGCCTGGCCCTGAACATGCCCCCCTTAGTCATCTTCCTGAGTACCCTGTTGTTCGCCATGGTCGGCACGGCCACCCTGGCCGTGATCATCGAACGGGTGGCATACAAGCCGTTGCGGCAGGCCCCCCGCCTCTCGGCGGTGATCACTGCTCTGGGCGTGGGCATCTTTCTGGAGAACTTTACGTTGGCCGTCATCGGACCGGAGCCTCGCACCATTCCGCCGCTGTTTCCGCTGGTCAACCTCAACCTGAGCGGAGTGTTTGTCTCCACCATCCAGATCGTCATCATCGGAGTTTCGGTTATCGTCATGATCATCCTGGACACTATCGTGCGGCGTACCATGACCGGCATGGCCATGAGGGCCATCTCTTTCGATAAGACCATAGTCCCGCTGATGGGCGTGCCGGTGGACCGCATTATCTCCGCCACCTTTGCCCTGGGCTCCGCCATTGCCGCAGTGGGTGGCATCCTGTACGGCATGGCCTACCAGTTGGACCCATACATGGGCATCCGCATCGGCTGGTGGGCGTTCATCTCGGCGGTGGTGGGCGGCATCGGAAACATCCGCGGGGCCTTCGTGGGCGGATTCATCCTGGGCTTCGTGGAGATCTTCACCCCAGTGTTCCTGCCGTCGTCTACGTACCGCGACTTTGTGGCCTTCTCACTCTTGCTGTTGTTGCTGGTGTTCCGCCCTACGGGCATCCTGGGGCGGCCTATCGTTCAGAAGGTGTAGTTTCCGGGCAAGGCCGACAGAGAGGTCGGCCACCACGGCGGTTGAGGTCTCATCTCCCGGACCGGAAGGTCTAACGCTCCAGAGGTGCGGACGATGACCCTTCTCAAAGCATGGCAGATGCCCATCATCCTGGGCATGGTGCTGCTTCTGGCTCTCTTCCTCCCTCAGATGCAGCTAAACCTGTACGTGCAGATGGTGTTGATGTACGTGGGGATCAACATCATCCTCACCGCCAGCCTGAACCTGGTGAACGGGTACCTGGGCGAATTCTCCGTTGGCCATGCCGCTTTCATGGCCATCGGGGCCTACGCCTCCTCGATCCTGACCGTGCTCATCCTGCCGCGCCGATGGGGACCGGCGGAGGCGTTGAGGGTAGTGCCGTTGATCGGCCCGGAGCTGGCCAATGGCGTCTACCTGGTGCCGGCGGTCCTGGTGGGCGGGGCCATCGCTGCGGTGGCCGGGCTGGTGCTGGCCTTCCCTTCCTTCAAGACCCGGGGCGATTACCTGGCTATCGTGACCCTGGCCTTTAACATGATCGTCAAGAGCCTGCTTGAGAACAGCGGTGACATCGGCGGGCTCGTCGCCAGGCTGATCGCCCCCCTTTCCGCCTCCTTGTCCGCCGATGTACTGCGCCTATCCGATGCCGTCGGCGGGCCCCGGGGCCTTTTGGGCATGAGCAAGCTCACCAGCCTCTTCTGGGTCTGCCTCTGGGTGATCGTCTCCCTTTTTGCCATGCGCAACTTTATTTTCTCCAACTTCGGCCGAGGGGTGGTCTCCATCCGGGAGGACGAAACAGCCGCGGGCCTGGTGAGTGTGAACACCTGCCAGGTGAAGGTGTTGACCTTCGTCATCTCCTCGTTCTTCGCCGGCGTCGCTGGCGGGCTCTTCGCCCACGTGCTCCAATTCATCAACCCCCGCAGCTTCACCATCCTCAAGTCCACCGATATCCTGGTGATGGTGTACCTGGGCGGGATTGGGAGCCTGATGGGCTCCATCCTGGGCGCAGCCGTCTTCACCATCCTTTTGGAGGTCTTGCGCGAGGTCATCCCGCTGGTGGGCCTTTCGGAGGTGTGGCGGTGGGTAGTCGGCCCCCTGCTCCTGGTGACTCTGATGATCTTCCGGCCACGAGGGATCATGGGGCTCAGGGAGTTCAAGGGTTTCCTGCCGAAGGAAGAGGAGGTCAAACCGCAGGCCGCGCCAGCCCCACCCTGACCGAGGTGTCGAGGGGCCGCTTTCTTTACTAGTAAAGAAATCTATAAGTAGAATCAGCCATGTCACTACTTTCCATCAAAGACCTCACCCACTATTTCGGCGGCCTGCGGGCCGTGTCGGCCTTCAATCTGGAGCTAGAGCGGGGGGAATTGGTGGGCATTATCGGCCCCAACGGGGCCGGCAAGACGACGGTCTTTAACCTGATCACTGGCGTGTACGTGCCCACTGCCGGGCAGATCAGCTTCAATGGTCAGGGCTTGATGAAGATGCCAACTCACCGCATCATTGCCGCAGGCATCGCCCGCACTTTTCAGTCCATCCGCCTGTTCAAGGACCTGTCGGTACTGGACAACGTGCGCATTGCCCACTACGCCCAGGTCAAATACGGCCCTCTGGCGGCTTTTATCCGGACCAGGGGGTTCGTTGAAGAGGAAAAGAACATCAAGGAACACTCCCTGGAGTTACTTCGTATCTTCAACCTGGAGCGCTACGTCAACATTCTGGGTAGGAACCTGCCTTATGGTGAGCAACGACGCCTGGAGATCGCCCGGGCCCTGGCCACCCGGCCGAGGCTGCTCCTGTTGGACGAGCCAGCCGCAGGCATGAACCCTGGTGAGATTGCTCTTTTGATGGAATTGATCCAGCGGACCCGCCAGGAGTTCAAGCTGACTATCATCCTGATCGAGCACCAGATGCGGGTGGTGATGGGCATTTGCGAGCGCATCAAGGTGCTGGACTTCGGCGAGACTATCGCCGAGGGGAAGCCGGCCGAGATCCAGAACGACCCGCGGGTGCTGGAGGCTTATCTGGGCAAGGAGGAATGAGGGGTTCTGAGATTGATGTTCCAAGTTTGGGGGGTCACGCTAAAAGTTGCACTTTGTGGCCCTGGTCCTGGGCAACAAGGGGTAAAGTAGATGCTATTGGATATCAAAGACCTGGAAGTGTATTATGGCAACATTCGCGCCCTGGCAGGCATCTCGTTCCAGGTAGACGAGGGGGAGATCGTCACCCTTATTGGCGCTAACGGGGCGGGGAAGTCCACCACGCTACGTACCATCTCGGGGCTGATCCCTGCCCGTTCCGGCAGTGTGACCTTCCAGGGCAAGAACCTACTGGCCTGTCCGCCCCATGAGATCGTGGATATGGGGGTGGCCCACGTTCCGGAGGGCCGGGGCATTTTCGGTAACCTCACCGTACTGGAGAACCTGAGGCTGGCTACCTACTCGGTCAAGGACAGAGAGGAGATCAGGCGGCGATTCAAGAGAGTCTTCGGCCTCTTCCCGCGTCTGGAAGAGCGCAAAGGTCAGCTCGGCGCCACCCTTTCCGGCGGCGAGCAGCAGATGCTGGCAGTGGCCCGGGCGCTGATGACCGGCGGCAAACTCATGCTCCTGGACGAGCCGTCCATGGGCCTCTCTCCGATATTGGTGCGAGAGATCTTCCGCACAATCCAAGAGATTAACCAGACCGGCACGACCATCCTCCTGGTGGAGCAAAACGCCCGCATGGCCTTGCGGGTGGCGAACCGGGCCTACGTATTGGAGACGGGGAGGATCACCCTATCAGGCAAGCCCGAGGAGATGGCGAAGAACCCGGAGGTGCAGAAGGCCTACCTGGGGGGATGAGTAGATTCTGCGATGAACAAGGTCATTGACCTTCGCAGCGACACGGTCACCCAGCCCACCCCGGCCATGCGGGAGGCCATGTATCGGGCCGAGGTGGGCGACGACGTCTTCGGCGAGGATCCCACGGTGAACCGCCTGGAGGAGTTGGCCGCGGAGAAGGTGGGCAAGGAGGCTTCCCTCTTCGTGGTCAGCGGCACCATGGGTAACCTGGTATCCATCGTCACCCATTGCCAGCGGGGCGACGAGGTGATCATCGGCGATCAGGCCCACGCTTTCTACTACGAGGTGGGCGGCTCCGCCGTCCTGGGCGGATTGCCGTTCCACCCCCT
>DYIS01000058.1:3986-11384 GCA_020723545.1 Ktedonobacter racemifer | reverse complement strand
GCACCTGAGCCTCGACGAAGTGCCCGATGCGGCACTTGGCCATGACCGGGATGGTCACTGCGGCCATTATCGCCAATATCAACTCCGGATCGCTCATGCGGGCCACGCCCCCCTGGGCCCGGATGTCGGCGGGGACCCTCTCCAGGGCCATCACCGCGCAGGCGCCTGCCTCCTCGGCGATCTTGGCGTGCTCGGGCGTGACCACATCCATGATCACCCCGCCTTTGAGCATCTGGGCCAGACCCTTCTTGGTCGTCCAAGACGCAACCGTTCTATCCATTTCGTTACCTCCACCTGACTGCCCACCAGACCCGGTCGTCTAGGACCAGGCCGCCCTCGAGGGGCCGAGATATTATACCAGCCCTGGAGGATTTTGGCTAGACCTAGAGATTCAGCTCCTCCATCTTGCCAGTGACGGCGAAGATGGCGCGCTCGCAGATATTGGTGACGTGGTCGGCGAAGCGCTCCAGGTTGTGGGCCACCCAGAGCAGATAGGTGGCCCGGGTGATGGTGCGCGGGTCCTCGATCATGAACATCAGGAGCTCCCGGTAAACCTGGTTGTACAGGTGGTCAATCTCGTCGTCCTCTGAAGACACCCTTTTCGCCTCTTCCACATCTCGCCGGAGGAAAGCCTCCAGGCTGCGACGCAGCATCTCCTGTCCCTTTTGGGCCATCCTGGGCACGTCAATGAGAGGCTTGAGCAAGGGCTCCGTGCCCATCCGCAGGTTGATCTCGGCGATGCCCTTGGCGTAGTCGCCCATACGCTCCAGGTCAGTGATGATGCTCAGGGTGGCGGCCAGGATGCGCAGATCGCTGGCCATGGGCTGTTGGGTAGCGATGAGCAGGAGTGTCTTTTCCTCGATGGCGAAGCGCTTGCGGTTGATCTCGATATCGCTGGTGATTATCTCCCTGGCCAGTTCGGTGTCACGTTTCGCCAGGGCTTCCACCGACCGCCCTACGGCCACCTCGACCATTTTTCCCAACTCGAGCAGATCGGTCCAAAGTTCGGCTAGCTGTTTGTTAAAGGCTTCTCTGGGCATGCTCCACCTCCTGATTCACCCTGGCCAAAGCCTCGGGTACCTGAAACGGCCGGTGATGAAGTCCTCAGTGCGCCTATCCCCGGACTGGCGAAAAACTCGGTGGCCGGCCCGAACGGGTTGGGTTGCTGAAAGACCACTCCCACCCTTCTTGAGTTTCACCACGTCTATCATAGAGTGTAGATGTCGAGCCCATCCAGGGCAACGGTTCCGGTGAGGCGGGTTACGAGAATGAGGTCGTTCATGCGGTTCAAGCTACACCAGAAAACCGGGCTTGTCGCAGCCAGAGGGCCAATGAGGGCAGTGGTGCGCTGTATTGGACATCCAGGGAGATATCCTTCAGGACCTGGGTTTATCGGTTGTAGAGGCTCTGCCTATCGATAGCCAACTTGTTGCTGGTCAATGCGTTTCCTTCCAGTGCGTGGGTGGGGTCTTGGCCTACTTATCAGCGTTCCAATGGGCCACGGCCGCCTGAAGCAGCTCTTTCGCGTGCCCCGGGGGGAGATCTTCTACATTGCGATACACACGGCTGCCCAGATGTATCTCCAGGCTACCGTCCTGGCCGTCAATCACGTGGAGCTCCTCAGCCAGGGGAGGCGATTGACGCGCTACCAGGACCTGCAATATCTCCTCGATCTGGTCGGCTAGGGTGAGGGCCCGGGGTGGCATCACTCCTGCCTCGACCAACGGAACCGGCGGGGATTCTGGCTCGCTAGCATCCCATGCAACATGTGGCAAAGGGATCAGGCTTTCGGCCAGGGGCAAAGCGGGCAGCTCTTCATGCTTCGCGACAGGTTTTGCGCTGCCACGGGCAGAGATCGGCGTATCGGCCGGGGGCGCAGAGGTGTCTGGCTTGCCCAGCCGATCACGGCGATAAACGGCCAACCACAGGCCGAAGGCCAGGAGCGCCATCGCCACCAGGAAGGCCGTGAATGCCAATAGGAACAGGGTGGTCAGGCTCATGAACGGCTGCCGCAACTTGGGCTCTTCATAGCCGACCTCCATAAGCCCAGTCTGAGTCGTTAAGCCTTATCCTTGGCCCGTCTCCTAAAGCGCTGAGCGAAATCACCATCGAAGCGCTCCAGGGTCTCGTGCATGTCGATGATATCGTCGGCTCCCAGGGGCGGTAGGGCTTGAAAACGCTCCAGTTCCTGAGGGGTGACCTCCACATGAGGCAGGCCCTTCTGCATGAAGACGGTGACCAGACCATGGGTGCGGCAACGGCCGCACACCACCGCGAAGAACCAGGCCTGATTGTGTCGTGTGAGGAAGCGGATGTCCTCGGCCCGGTAGCGGTGCCCGCATACCGCGCATTCCACTTGTGTCATCATCTGTCGGATCATCCTCTCACGGGTGCTTCTCATGTGGCATCACCTTCCCTTCTCACCTCAATTATATCCCAAATGCCGCGGCAAGTAAACAGCCATCTGGTACTATTCGGCCTCCACCACCACCGTAACCGTGGGCTCCAGGTTTGACGTGATCTTGATCGGGACCTGATAGGTTCCCAGGTGGCGCAGCGGCTCTTCCAGGATGATCTTGCGTTTGTCAATGGGCTGGCCGGTGGCCCTTTCAATCGCCTCGGCGATGTCCGCGCTGGTGATGGAGCCGTAGAGGCGGTATTGCTCGCCCACCCTGGCCTTGAAGTTCACCGTGACCGTGGCCAACCTCTCCGCTAGGACATCGGCCTCGCGTTTGGCTCTCTCCTGTTTAGCCTTTTCGATGACTTTTTGGTTCCCTGTCTTTTTCAACTCGCCCCCGGTTGCCATCACCGCCAGGCGTTTCGGCAGGAGATAATTACGGGCAAAGCCGCTAGATACCTCTTTGACTTCGCCAGCCCTGGCCGTGCCTTTGACGTCCTGCAGGAAAAGGACTTTCATCGTGGTACCTCGTTGGAGTGCATCGATACGATGGTGCGCTGCTGGGCGGTTGCGGCCTGCGGTTTTCTGCCGCCAGCCAGGGACAAGCACAATGGACTACTTGACAAGACCCACCACCTCCCAAAGCGACCGCACTCTCAGACAATCCGCCTGGGGTTGCAGGTCGTAGCGGTCCACCAACACCGGGGTGATGCCGGCGTTTCTGGCACCCACCACATCGGCTGGATAGATGTCGCCCACGTGGAGCGCCTCCTGGGGTGCGGCCCCCACCTTTTCCAGCACGTACCGGAAGATGCCCGCATCGGGCTTGTCGCTGCCCACCACCTGGGAAGCGGCCACGACCTCCATGTATCTGGTCAGCCCCAGCTCCCGGCAATGGTCCTCCAGGGTATTATCCCAGTTAGACACCACCGCCAGCTTGAGGCCTTTCGCTTTCAGCGCATCCAGCGTTTCCAGGACCTCCGGAAAGAGGGCGGTGTGGCGGCGTTGGACGGCAGAATCGAAAACCCGAGCCATCTCCTGGTGCCAACCGTCGTTGTGATCCAAACCCAGGGACTCCAGAAAAGTCCTGGAGTAGCCGAGCCACATGGCCTGGAGGTCCAAGCTCTCCCTCCGTGGATAGGGGGTGCCCTGAGCCCAATCGTAGAAGAACAGGTCCGCGGCCAGGAATGCCGCGGCCATGTCCCGGACCGCGAAGTCGTAACCTTTTCCCTGCAGGAAGTCCACCATGACCTCCTCCCGGGAAGGCCGTTGCCGGGAGAGGGTGTTCCCCATGTCAAAGAATACTGCTTTATACATCGCCGGGTTATGCCTGCCTTAGAAGTTTGGCCCTTAGTATACAACAAATGCCCCTCTTTTGCTAGAGATCGGCGCTGGGTTTACGTCGTGCCGGCCGCCTCACCCCCATTGCCTTTCTCCCGCAGAACCTGCTTAACATCTATCCCCCGCCATGATATAATCTAGCTACCTTAGTCCGCTTTCTTGGCCGCGCTCGTTGCCTGCGCCATGGGCCCTCAGGCAGCGATAAATCGGTGCCGCTTTGGAACCCAACGGTCTCGGGGGTGTGAGCCATGCCTCTGATCCTACTGGTGGAAGACGAGCCCCTTATCTGCGAGTTCACCCAGCACAACCTGGAGGAAGATGGCTTCCAGGTGGTCAGTGCCAGCAACGGGCAAGAGGCCCTGCGGCTTCTCGAGAGCTGTCAGCCCGACGTCATCGTTCTGGACATAATGCTTCCAGATATGGATGGCTTCGACCTGTGTCGCCGCCTGCGCCGCGGCGAGGTAGATACCCCTCTCCAGGGGCCGGCACGGCTGGCGCAGACGCCGATCATCATGTTGACCGCCAGAGCGGAGGATGCAGATAAGATCAAGGGGTTCGTGTCGGGCGCTGACGACTACATGGTCAAGCCCTTCAACCCACTGGAACTCACTGCCCGCATAAAGGCGATATTGCGCCGGGCCAGAAGAGAGCAGAAGAGCATTGCCCTGGGTGACCTGGTGATTGACCCGGTGGAACGGACAGTCCATAGCCAGAGACGGATCTTGAGCCTCTCACCCAAAGAATTCGATCTTCTGTACTTCCTATGTAGCCATCCCGACAAGGTCTTCTCTCGTCAGGAGCTGCTACAGGAGGTTTGGGGTTACTCTTACCCGGGCGGCACTCGCACGGTAGATGAGCACATAAAGCGCCTGCGGAAGAAGATCGAATTTGATGCTGGATGTAGCGGCCTTATCTGTACTGAGTGGTCAGTGGGATACAAGCTGGAAAGCCGCAAATGAAAAGGCTGCTTTTCTTTCTGGCCAACTATCGCTTCCGGCTGGCGGTCATCTTTCTCACCATTGCCATCTCGACGTTCCTATATTTCGGCGTTGCCACCTACCAGGGCCTGTCGGTAGAGCTGCCTCAATTGGCCCTGGGCGAGCTCCGGACCGCCATGCTCTCGGTGAAAGGCCGCATTGAATCCCGAATGGAAGATGGCACGGAGCTCCAGACTGCGGCCAATGATGTCTTCAGCCAGGCACTGGATCGGCGCTTTCATGCCCGGGCCTACGACCGCCGGGGCAACGTCGTGGCCAGCACCTCCAGTCTACCTGGCAATCCGGCGACATTCAGCGCTGCCATGTACGGGCAGGAGGTGGAGAGCACCCTGGTGGTGCCGCCGGGCAACGTTCGTTACCTTCTCACTGCAACGCCGTTGAGGGTGAGGGGTGAGATCGTGGGGGCCGTCGAGTTGGCCCTGTCGCTGCAGGATGTGGATCGTACCCTGGCGGTGATCTACCCGCGCCTTGTTCTAGGGGTCATTCTCTCGGTGGTGGCCATCTTCGCCGCCGCCATGTACGTGGGAGGTAATCTGACCCGCATCATCGGGGAGCTGGAGGTGGCAGCCCGGGCCATCGCCCAGGGGCATTTTGACCAGCGCATCGTGGCAACATCCACCGATGAGCTGGGACAACTGGCGCGAACCATCAACTATATGGCCTCTGAGCTTCAGAGGCTCAGCGCCGTGAGGGCTGAGTTCCTGAGCAAGGTTTCCCATGAGCTGCGGACCCCCCTGACGATAATCAAGGGGTTCACCGTGTCCATGTTGCGCGAGGCTGCGTCTCCGACACGCCGACGGCAGTTAGAAGTGGTGGACTCCCAGGTTGATCACCTCACCGGGCTGGTGGAGGATCTGCTGGATCTATCGCGTCTGGATGCTGGCACCCTGCGCCTGCGGAGGGAGTTGATGGACCTGGTTCGAATATCGCGAGAGGCCGTTGATGTGACCAAGCCCAAGGCTCAAATGAGAGATATCACCATCAACTTTCGGGCGGGGGCACCTAGCATCGAGGCCCTCGGCGACCCCCACCGGGTGAAACAGATCATCGACAACCTGCTCGACAACGCGTTGAAGCATACCGAGCCTGGGGGCAGGGTTACGGTGGAGGTAACGGCTCGGAACAGCGAGGCGGTGATCAAGGTGGCAGACACCGGCCTCGGCATTCCGCGGGAGAGCCTCCCGTATGTGTTCGACCGCTTCTACCAGGTCTATTCTCAACGCAAGGCTGGTGCCGGCCTGGGCCTGGCCGTGGTGAAAGAGTTGACCGAGGCCCATGGCGGGCGAGTGGAGGTGGAAAGCGAATTTGGGGTGGGTTCCACCTTCACGGTGGTGTTGCCAATCCCGGCCAGTCTCAAGTGATCCCGGCCTCATGAGGCGGATAGGCTTGTCAATGCCCGAGGTGCTCCTGATCGCCCTGGTCTTTGCCCTGGCCGCCGCCACGGTTGGCTGGCTCTTCATGACGGAGGCCTCCTACCTGGGCAGCGGTGCGGTGAGGCGCTTCTATGATTTCTGCTCCCGCTTCTACGATGCCTCCAAGGGCCGGCTGGCCGCCTATCGCTTCAGCCCAGAGGAGGATCGGAGGTGGCTTTTGCCCCCCCTGCTCCCGGCCATTGAGCGCGAGCCCCACTGCCGGGTGTTGGATGTGGCCACCGGGTCGGGCAGGTTGCCGCTGCTCCTTCTAGGTCAACCGGGTTTCCTGGGCTCTATCGTCGGCCTGGATCTGTCAGAGGGCATGTTGCGAGTTGCCCGGGAGAAGTTAGGGGCCTGGGTGCAGAGCGGCAGGGTGGCCCTGATCAAGCAGGATGCCTCGTATTTGCCTTTCGAAGACGAGGCCTTCGATGTGGTGAGCAGTACTGAGTCCTGGGAGTTTTTTCCACACCCGGAAAAGGCCTTGGGCGAGATGGCCCGGGTGTTGAAGCCCGGTGGGGTTCTTCTACTGACCAAGCAGCGCGATAGCTGGGCCCTGTGGATGTACGGGCGCTCGTTCACCAGGAAACGGGTGGCAGCAATGCTGGAGCAGGCAGATTTTACCGGCATCACCATAGTTGACTGGCAGAGGCGCTACGACCTGGCGTGGGGAACCAAGGCGGGCATGCCAGCGCCGGGGCCCTCGGAACCGCCGGGCCCTTGGGATTCCGTGCGTTGCCCGGCTTGCCAGAGCCAGCTCTTGTCCTCAGGCCAGGGCCTCACCTGTAGCCAGTGCCGGGGAGAATACCCTATTCGCCAAGGCATTCTCTATTTGGCTTGAGCGATCAGCGGGCCATGAGCTGGTAGAGAAACCAGATGGCTGGCGCGGCCAGCAATAGCAAGAGGAGAGCGATCATCCCCAGGAGCAAGATAACCTGCGGCGATGGCCGGGCGACCTCCTGGAGCTGGGCCGGGGCTTCTTCTTTGTACTTGATTGCGGGTACCACTGGCTGACCTGGCTGGTCGAAGGCATGGATCACCATGGCCGTGATATTGTCCGGGGCACCGCGCCCCTTGGCCAGGGAGGTGAGGCTTTGTACTGCTGCCTGGGGATCAGGTTGGTTGGCAATGGCCTCCTTCATCTCCTCGTCGGTGCAGAGCCCCCACAGGCCATCGGTGCAGAGCAGCACGGTGTCGCCGGCCTGGGCCGGCACCTCAAAGACGTCTACCTGCACCTCCGGATGACGGCCCA
>DYIS01000058.1:0-3976 GCA_020723545.1 Ktedonobacter racemifer | reverse complement strand
GGTCAAGAGATTACGACCGAGCCCGTCGCGCACCCCTTCCTGGGCCAGCAGCCCGGCCCGCACCTGCTCCGCCAGGAGAGAATGGTCCTGGGTGATCTGGCGGAGATCGCCTTCTCGGAGCAAATATCCCCTCGAGTCTCCTACGCTGGCGAAGAAGTATTCCGAACCAATCAGCACCATGGCAGTAAGCGTGGAGGCCATCCCAGATCGGGCCGGGGCTTCCAGGGAGCGCTCGTAGATCTCTCCATTGGCTCTCTGAATCGCTCGGCTGATGCTCTGGGCCACGTCCGTGGAAGAGTCGGCAAAGTATTCTCGGGCCACGATCTCCGTGGCTAGCCTGCTGGCCATCTCGCCGGCGCGGTGGCCTCCCAGGCCGTCGGCCACCGCGAAGAGGGACCCCTTGAGGGAGAGTTGTTGTTGGTCCTCGGGCTGGCGGACTATCAGGCTGTCCTCGTTCGCCTCCCGCACCAGACCAGCGTCGGTGAATTTGCCAACGGCGAAACCAAGACTGCTTATCACCCCCCGCACCTCCTCCGTTAGCCTGTCCCGATTATACCATGAAAGGGTTTGGCGCGCTAGCTGCCGGTGGGCCTGGCGCTTATCTCTGCCTTGCCGCTAGTAGGGGGAGCGGCGGTGCCGGGACTTTAAAAAATGTGAAAAAATAGCGAAAATTGGCCAGAAAAGGTATTGACTTCGTGTGCCAAGTTGAAGTATACTTATTTTTTGCTATTTGCCCAGCCGCCTGGCTGTGCGTCTCCGGTTACAGTGCCAGTTACAGTAAATCAAGGAGCAGGTACCGAACATGATGGAAGAGGTTTCCACCCCCATCTTCATTACCAATAACCAACGGCTCTCCTATGCCCGCATCTCTGACGTCCTGCAGATGCCGAACCTGATCCAGGTGCAGAAGGACTCCTTCGAGTGGTTCAAGGAGGAGGGGCTACGCGAGCTTCTCGATGAGATATCACCCATCCAGAGCTTCAGCAAGGACCTGGAGCTGTATTTTCTGGACTACTCCTTCGGCGAGCCTAAATACAGCGAGGCGGAGTGCCGCCAAAGGGACATGACCTTCTCGGTGCCCTTGAAGGTATGGGTGCGCCTGGTCAATAAGAAGAGCGGGGAGATCAAAGAGCAAGAGATCTTCATGGGCGATTTCCCCAAGATGACCGACAATGGCACCTTTGTGATCAACGGCGCCGAACGAGTAGTGGTGAGCCAGTTGGTGCGCTCTCCGGGGGTATATTTCACCACCGAGGAAGATCCCTCCAGCGGTCGCCATCTCTGCTATGGCAAGCTCATCCCCAATCGGGGCGCCTGGCTGGAATTCGAAACCAGCAACAAGGACGTGCTCTCGGTGAAGGTAGACCGCAAGCGAAAGATCCCGGTGACCACCCTCCTGCGGGCCATTGGCTATGGCAGCGACGAGGAACTGCTGGCCTTGGTCCGTGACGTGGATGCCAATCCCGACCACCCATACCTCCTGCGAACTATCGACAAAGAGCCCATCGACGCTCGCACCCAGAATGGGGCGGTCATCGAGTTCTATAAGCGCCTGCGCCCTGGAGATCCGCCCACTCTAGATAATGCCCGGGAGTTCCTGGAGAACCTCTTTTTCCGGCCCCGCCGCTATGCCCTGGGCCGTGTGGGACGCTATAAGCTCAACAAGCGCCTGGGCCTGTCGGTGCCGATGAGCATCCGCACCTTGACCAGGGAGGACCTGGTGAAGATCGTGGAATTCATCGTCCGGGTGAACAATGGCGTGGAGGCATCGGACGACATCGACCACCTGGGCAACCGTCGTGTACGAGCAGTGGGCGAGCTGATCCAGAACCAATTCCGGGTGGGCCTGTTGCGCATGGAGAGGTTGGTGAAAGAGCGCATGAGCATTCAGGACCCGGAACAGGTGACACCGGGACTCTTGATCAACATCCGGCCGGTGGTGGCGGCCATGCGGGAGTTCTTCGGCGGCAGTCAGCTCTCTCAGTTCATGGACCAGACCAATCCACTGGCTGAACTCACCCACAAACGGCGGCTTTCGGCGCTGGGCCCCGGCGGTCTCTCTCGGGAGCGGGCAGGGTTCGACGTGCGCGATGTGCACAACTCACACTATGGTCGGATCTGCCCCATCGAGACCCCAGAGGGGCCTAATATTGGCCTCATTGGGAGCCTGGCCACCTACGCTCGCATCAACGAGTACGGCTTCATCGAGACGCCCTATCGCAAGGTCACCGGCACGGTGGACAACACCTATGAGGCGGTTCTGGGCAAGACCCTGGGCGAGGACGTGGTGGACTCAAGGAGTGGCGAGGTGATGGCGGAGAAGGGCGTCAAGGTTACGCCCGAGCTGGCTGAGAGGCTGTCGGCCCTGCCGCCTCTCCGGATCAAGATCGTGCCCATGGTCACCAACGAGATAGTGTACCTCTCCGCGGATGAAGAGGAGCAGTACGCCATCGCTCAGGCCAATGCCCCCTTGGATGAGGACGGGCAGTTCGTGGAGGAAAAGGTCTCCGCGCGCCACGGGAAGCAGTTCCTCTTTGAGCTGCGAGAGCGTGTGGACTACATGGACGTATCGCCCAAGCAGATCGTCTCCGTGGCCACGGCCCTCATCCCTTTCCTGGAACACGACGACGCCAACCGGGCCCTCATGGGCTCCAATATGCAGCGCCAGGCAGTGCCTCTTCTGGTGCCGGAGCCACCCATCGTGGGGACGGGGGTGGAAGTGCAAGCGGCAAAGGATTCCGGCCAGGTGATCGTAGCCCAGAAGCATGGCGTGGCGACCAGTGTCACGGCCGACTCGATTACCCTGCAGTACGATGATGGCACCCAGGCTGTGTATCGGTTGGAGAAGTTCGTCCGCTCCAACCAGGGCACCTGTGTGGATCAGCGTCCGGCTATCAGTAACGGCCAGCAGGTGCAGGTCGGCCAGGTGATCGCCGACAGCTCTTCCACCGCCAACGGCGAGCTAGCTCTGGGGCAGAACGTCATCGTTGCCTTCATGAGCTGGGAGGGCGGCAATTACGAGGATGCCATGCTGATCAGCGAAAACCTGCTACGTGAGGATAAGTTCGCCTCGATCCACATCGAGAAGCACGAGATAGAGGCCAGGGATACCAAGCTCGGCCCGGAGGAGATCACTCGCGACATCCCCAACGTCAGCGAGGACAGCCTGAGGAACCTGGACGAGGATGGCATCATCCGCCTGGGCGCGGAGGTGGGGCCCGGCGATATCCTGGTGGGCAAGATCACCCCCAAGGGTGAGACCGATCTGACGGCGGAGGAAAAGCTGCTCCGGGCCATCTTCGGCGAAAAGGCCCGGGAGGTGAAGGACACCTCGTTACGAGTCCCTCACGGCGAAAAAGGCAAGGTGGTGGACATCAAGGTCTTCTCCCGTGAGGATCACGACGAGCTCCCGGCCGGGGTGAACAAGCTGGTGCGGGTGTCCATCGCCCAGAAACGAAAGGTCAGCGAGGGCGACAAGATGGCGGGCCGCCACGGTAACAAGGGCGTGATCTCAAAGGTGTTACCCGTGGAGGATATGCCGTTCCTGCCCGACGGCACCCCAGTGGACCTCATCCTGAGCCCCATCGGAGTCCCATCCCGGATGAACGTGGGTCAGATCCTGGAGACCCACCTGGGATGGGCAGCCCGGGAGCTGGGCATCCGAGTGATCTCGCCGGTGTTCGACGGTGCCACTGAGCAAGAGATCGAAGGCGCCCTGGCCCGGGCCTGGCTAAAACAGCGAGGGTTTTCGGTGGAATGCTCCGAGGAGTCGTTGAAGGACAAGGTGGCTAACCTGGCGGCGATCCGGCTCTGTCTGCGGGAGTGGCTCAGGGAAAACGGCGTGGAGGTGGATCGAGTGGCCGGCGAGGATGTGGAGAATGTGGCCGCCGAGATGTCCCTGACCTGGGGCTTGCCCATGCCCATCCTGGGCAAGGTTCAGCTCTACGATGGCCGGACCGGAGCCCCTTTCGACCAG